>SLJB01000316.1 GCA_007135335.1 Balneolaceae bacterium | reverse complement strand
ACTACGTTCATCTTCGCTTTCGCTGCGATGATCTGCGCTCGAACTGACGTGGGAAGCAAGATGCTAAGTAAAAAACAACGTCACATCGAGCGCAGGGAAGGTGAACGAAGTGAACCGTAACGAAGTCGAGATGCAGGATCCAGGCCCTAAACCAGGTTCTCGACTACGTTCATCTTCGCATTCGCTGCGATGACCTGCGCTCGAACTGACGTGGAGAGCAAAAATGCTAAGTAAAAAAACAACGTCACATCGAGCGCAGTGAAGGTGAACGGAGTGAACCGTAACGAAGTCGAGATGCAGGATCCAAACTCTTTACCAGGTTCCCGACTTCATCCAGATTGAACTGCATCTGGATTGCGCCCGAACTGACGTGGGGACGGATCTTTTCAGCGTTTACTTCTTCTTGCCGGTTGTTTTTACACCTCTCCAGAGCAGCGATCCAAACCAGCCTGATGCGGCTCCTGTAAGAATGGCAAGCAGGAGTGTAACTTCAAACTGCGCCTGAATGTAGTTGGTAAGAAGAATGGTTCCCACAAAATGGAGCACCACAGCCGTAACGTACCCAATGGCAAAACAGCCAACCATATCCCTGGCTTTCAGGTTTACCACAAACTGAGAGATGAATGATGCCGCAAAACCCACGAGAAGCCAGATTATCAGAAACGAGGCATCTGTAAAGTCGATCTGCCGCGTGCCTGCCGTCCAGAGCGGTAAACCGGCCCCAATAGTAGAGATGAATATTGCAATTAGCCGATAGTTATGTCTCGTGGTTTCCAGCATAAAGAATCTGATTACATGTGATTTGGAGAGCATATGATATTCAAAATTACAACTCAATGCTCAAATTTTGAAGTTAAATCAGAACAAAGATTTTTACAGATCTGTAAACCGGTGGCATTTCGGTTTCGCTCAGCTCCTTTCATCGCTCAATACTGAAGATCTATACGATGAGATTCGTTACACTCTGAGTGTTATCGAGGAGAGAAGTAAGCTTGCCTGTTTGTGGGAATAAAGGCCGATTAGAGCTCCCTTCTGCTGATTATCAAGATCTGCCGTACTCAGTTTTCTAAGCTAAAAAGAGCAGGCAAATTAACAGGGCCGAAGAATGCCCCCATTTTGTACAGCATTCTATACAGTAATTATCAACATAGCTGTAACCACTGCATCAAAAAAATTATATACTATTTTGACTATTGAAATAATTTTAGGAAAATGTTAGTTTATACGATACCATAAATTATTCTGAATTTACCTTTCAAAGTCCTAAAAGAGAATACTAATCAGATTTAGTCAGTACTGTTATGAACATAAAATTTGTTAAACGTTCACAAATAAAATCAAGTAAAAGACGATCCTCAAAATTTAAGCCTTTGATGGATGCACTCGATAAACTGGAACCGGGAGGACAGGCCGTTGAGGTTTCTTACACCAATGATAAGAGTGTAAACTCCATGCGTACAGCCGTTTATCAATACAATCAGGAGAATAATATTAAAATTAAAAGTGGCAAGGATGCTGCTAATAAAAAAATCTATTTCTATAGAGAAAAGTAATCACTCTCTTTCTGATAAATGGTAATTTTTTTGTTCAGGAATGTTTCCAGAAAGCATTTCCGGAGAAACAGATAATTGTACGTGTCGCATATATTTTTTACCCGGAATGATGGCGTGCGAGTATCTGCACGCCCTTCCGGATTTTCTCCTTAAATTGTGAATACGATATTCAGAGCAGAGTGTGAAAAGCCATCTTCAATGAGGTGCTTTTTAACATATTCTTATACCGAACGGATATGAATAACAGGTCAAGTTGAGCTTCAAGAACCTGCCCCGGCCGCTACTCTTTCACTCCCGCCCAATCCAGGTAAAGGGAACGTACATTTGCAATCTGTTCATCAATATTTCCTTGTGTCCACCCCGACGTATCGATGGGAGGATGAATATGCGCAGTGCAGGTGCCGCGATGGGTTACCAGGAATTTTCCGCTGCTCAACTCCCGATTCCCTTCAAAGTAGATGGGAACGATCGGGTACCCGAGTTCTATCGCCATTCGGAACGGGCCTTTCTTAAACGGCCCGATAATGCCTTCATGTTTTCGGGTGCCCTCCGGTGCCATCATTAGTGAAAGCCGGTCTCTTTTTATGCGTTTTACAACGTTCTGCAATGTCTGAATGGCCTTCTCAGATTTTTCTCTCCGGATAAATACCTGCCCGGTGAGGCGGCCAATAATGAAAAAGAGCGGGTTATACTGAAACTGCCACTTCGCTACAAAGCGAATCCGGGGCAGGCCCATAGCCAGCAGTGTAAGCATATCCAGCGTGGAACTGTGATTGATGATATATACAGCGGGGGTTTTTATTTCATCCGCGTGTTTGCGAACGCGCAGGGAAACTCCAAGAACGGCAAGAGTGGGTTTTGCAATAAAAGGAGCCACTTTTTCTACCACAAAATTGCTGATGCGTTTGGGAGAAAACAGGAAAAACGGGAGTATGACAAGGGTACAAACAGTAAGCAGCAGAAAAAACACCGGCATCGACAAAAAGCTGCGAATATGATCCCACGCGGAGTATGTTCCCTGTTCTGCCACTATGCGTAATTTGTGTCTATTTTTTGTTTACACGAGTTCGATTCAAAAAATTTTGCTCTGCCACAGCGAAAGCCGGCACAATGAGCGCCTCCCGGCGTTTCTCATACTTTTTCAAAAGTTTTGCCATATTCAGGCCGGGAGATTCCCGGTGTACGGGTGAAAATGACGGTTACTAAACCTTTTGATTTATGTCTGGTCTGTTATCTGAATGCGTCCTCAAAATGGGTGATATCCGGCGCTTCATTGCCCGATTGAACAATGGATATTATATCGAACCGAACAACTGCTGTTTCCATTTTGCGTTCATAGAGCCAGGCTTCGGCCGCTTTTTTTATATTTGCCTCTTTTGCCGGAGTTACGAACTCTTCGGGCCTGCCAAAAAAAGTGCCTGAGCGTGTTTTTACCTCAACAAAAATGATGTAATTCCGATCGGTAGCCACTATATCCACTTCCGCTTTTTCAAACGCGTAGTTCCGGTCAATAATCAGCCACTCTTTCATTTCGAGGTAGGCCGCTGCGATATCCTCCCCGCGATCCCCGATATGTTTGGT
>SLJB01000166.1 GCA_007135335.1 Balneolaceae bacterium | reverse complement strand
AGGTGGGTATTTCCTGTGCTGTAAATTCTGTCCTGTCCCGGCACTCCCTGTAAAGGCCGATCCAGTTTATACCGGATCCAGTTATTGCTGGTTACCCATCGGCCATAATTTGCCCTGCTGGTTGATGCCAATCCGCTTCTCATGGTAAGCAGATCTTCGATGGTAATGGAAGCTTTTACAGAATCGGGATTCGAGTTAAAATACTCCGGAAAAAATTCCTCAATGGTTTGATCCACCCCTTCCAGGTAGCCCTGTTCGATTGCAATTCCAATCAGAATAGAGAGAACACTTTTTGATGCGGATTTTATATTATTGCCACGATTGGAATTCATACTTCCATAGTAACGCTCAGCTACCAGTTCACCATGCTGACTGATGAGCAGACTGTTAATTGGCCCGATACTTCCCATCGGCTCTGTGAGAATATCCAGCCGGTGTTGTAATATTGAGGGATCAAGAGGTGCCGGCCTTACATCTGTATTTTCATCCGGGGCCGACAAATTAGCGCCTGAACCCAGACTCACCCCATTTTCTGAAATAAACAGATAGGAAATGGAAAGCAGTAATGCTGCGCCAAATGTAAGAAGTGACAGGGATTTATATGATCTGTGTTGATATTGCAAACTTCAAATACTATGCTCAAATGCTCCATGGGTTAAGGTACCCCAGATAATAACAGCATTTTATTTGAGAAATTATACCATGCCCGGCTTTTTTATTGTTAAAGTAAATAAACGCCCCGTTTTATATACTCATAACCGGTAATACTAAATATGCTCTCAAAAATTCTTCCGGGGTACTTCAAATAAAAAACGCCCTGAGATAAATCAGGGCGTTTCTATTCAAATGTTCTCTTTTAACTTCTGAAATCGATCAGATTTACAAAAACTCAGTCACCTTAGGGACAGGTTACATTCGGATTCAATGGACTAAAGACACCATATGGGTTGTCTTTGTATAGCCACACATGCAGGCTCCAATGGGCTGCAGGGATCGGGGTTCCACCCACATCAAATGGATGATCTCCAAAATACGGCTGGTCCTGTCCATCATTGATTACAATATACTCAACGCCAACAAGCTTTAAGTTTCCCTTTTTATCAGGTTCGTAGAGGAGAGCCTCTGGTTGAAGCGGGTCGAACACAGGATCCACCAGCGCTCCATTAACCCAGTGATATCCCATACCTCCCACCTCAGGAACATACACACAATGGCCCGTAACTTCATAGCCTGCCCTTGCAGCCTGAGTGGTTGAGTTAAATCTTGCGGTAGCTTTTTTCACTTCTCTTAATAACTCATCAGTCGTTAGAGATGCTGTAATTGTTTTTTCTGCAATGATGGTTTCATCAACCAGATGATCTGCATCAAAAAGCTGACTGTCTGAACACCCGAAAATAAACAGTGCAGAAATCACGAAAATACCTGAAATATTCAGGAATGTTCGGCGTAAAGTAGTTGGTAAGAGATCAGAGATTTTTTCTCTAAGCATACACCCTCCTTATTTTGATTTAATGGTTATAGGAAACATCAAGATGTTTCAGAAACTCTGAACATGCCATGCAAAAATGGAAGCAATACATATAGATATGTCGGAGATCACTCCACAGGTGTACCCCTTAGATTTGAGGTAAAACTACTATCGCCCTATTGCAATCGATATTCTGTGGGGGAACAACCTATCTTTTTTTTGAAATAGTTACTGAAGTGAAAGGGCTCGGAAAAACCGAGTTTGAAGGCGATCTCCTTGATACTGTCGTTCGAAAATTTCAGCTCTCTTCTTGCCCGAATAGTGAGTTGCTCCTGGATAACCGATTTAGCGGTTACGCCCAATACCTCTTTGACCACTTGATTCAAGTATTTTGATGACAAATTCATCATGGCAGAATATTCAGAAACTTTATGTTTCGTTAACACATGCCGGACTACCAAATCTTTAAACGTAGTAACGATTTGAATTTTACCGGAATTATTTTCATGAGTAATGCGAATGTTGCAGTTGCTGTCGCAGTAGATCAGCAATGTTTTAAGAAGTGATGCGATGGCCGCCTCTTTATTTGGAATTTGTGAGCCGATCAGCTCATCAATCATTTCGGCTATTGCGTTAATTCTGTCACCAATCAAAGGGCTGAGAATAATTTTTGGGATCTCTCCAAAGGCTGTGAATAGATCCACATCTTTAATAATGAGATTTTCGCGGATGTAAGTATTAAAAAGCTCTTTAGAAAATCGAATTATCCAGCCCTGTGGCTCTGATTTACATGAAACCTGTACCTCTTTTCCGGGAGCGATGAACCATATTGAATTTGCAGGTGCTGTAAATGTTTGAAAATCTATTTTTACTTCATCAAAACCCTTCTTCATCCACAAAATCATGTAGAGATCCGGTTCTGAAAAGCAGGCAATATCAGCTCTGAATTTATTTACTGTAAGTTCCATTTTGCAAGTCTCCTTGTTTTTAATTTGCAAAGTGGGAAAGCTTCAGCTGAGTAAAAACAAGTACTCTTATCCTTGTAAAACAGCTTTCCATGATTTAATCATTCGAAAAATATACTCTATCAAATTGATTAATCCACAAAAATGAGAAATTTATCACAAAATTTATTCTCGTTCACCCATCTGAACCATCCAAAGCTGATTGTATAAACCATTAGTCCGTATTAATTCATCATGCTTGCCCGACTCAACAACCTCTCCCCTGTCGAGCACAAAGATTGTATCGGCATGCCGAATGGTGGACAGTCGGTGTGCAATAATAAGTGTAGTACGGTTCTTTGTGATGCGAAATAATGACCGCTGAATGGCAGCTTCCGTTTCGTTATCTACCGCAGATGTGGCTTCATCCAGAATCAGGATTGGCGGATCTTTTAGGATAGCCCTGGCCAGCGAAATACGCTGCCTTTGCCCGCCCGAAAGTTTTTGCCCTCTCTCACCCACTATGGTGTTATACCCCTCCGGCAGCTCTTTGATAAAATCGTGCGCTTCGGCCAGTCTGGCGGCCTGCTCAATCTCTTTTTCTGTTGCATTGAACGTGCCATACCGGATGTTTTCGGCAACCGTGCCTTGAAACAGAAACACATCCTGGCTTACAAGGCCCACCGTACGAACCACATCATTGATTTTGTAATGCCGCAGGTCATGGCCGTCAAGTAAAATTCGCCCCCCGGTTACATCATAAAAACGCATCAGAAGTTTTATGAGACTGCTTTTTCCGGCACCGGTTGCCCCGACTATTCCCACCGTTTGTCCTGCTTTGATCTCCAAATTCAAATTTTCCAATACCTTCCCGCCGGTTCGATACTCAAACGATACACCGTCAAAATTATAATTACCCAGAACGGTATCGGGTGTAATGGCACGTTTTCCGTCCGGTAATTTTTCACGCATTTTTAGCAGGCTCATCACACGCCTGGTACTTGCCATTGCGCGCTGGTAGAGGTCGAACGTTTCACCAAGACGGGTGAGCGGCCAAAGGAGGCGCTGGGTAACAAAGATCAGTACACTGTAAAGGCCCACTTCCATTTCGCCGTCGAGGGTTTTAAAGCCTGCAAAAATTAAGATCCCGATGAACCCCGCAAGTATAAGCATTCGCACGAGCGGAACAAATGCAGCACTGAATCGGATCACATTCCGATTGGCATCCATGTACTTTTCAGAGAGAGATGATATCCGGTCATTTTCAAATTCTTCGGTTCCAAAACTTTTGATCGTGGCCATTCCGCCTAAATTATTCACCAATTGTGAACTGGTTTCCCCGGCCTTTTCCCGCACAAGGCTGTATCTTGGGCCCAATTTTTTCTGAAACCAGACTGAGCCCCAGATGATAAACGGCATGGGTAGAAGTGCCATCCACCCAATTTCAGGTGCAGCAAACATAAATATAGAACCGATTACCGTAACAGTTACCACAACCTGAATGAGGTCGTTCGCCCCGTGGTCTAAAAAACGTTCAAGCTGGTTTATGTCATCATTGAGAATAGCAATCAAATCGCCCGTGGATCGGTCTTCAAAAAATGCAAGCTCCTGCTCCTGCATATTTCTGTAGGCATCTTTTCGGAGGCTGTCTTGCGTAAACTGAGCAAGATCACGCCAATAAATTTCAAACAAGTACTGGAAAATGGATTCAAAAATCCAGACAACAGCCGTTACAGCAGCTAAAAGGAGAAGTTGCTGAAACGGATCGGGGTACCCGAGGCGGGAGATAAGGCTCTCCTCGCCTTTTACCACAATATCCACTGCGGCCCCAATCAGGATTGGCGGAGCCAGGTCGAATAATTTATTAAGAACGGAAAAGAGGGTTGCCAGCCTGATCTTGCCACGAAACGGCTTCATGTAAGAAATCAGCTGAAGCAGAGGGTGTTTTTCCGTCCTGTTATTTTTATTCATGGATCTTTAATTACAGGTCACCAAGGATCTCTCTGATCCACTCCCACGATTGGTTTCGAGCCATTATGTTTTCCCCGGATCCATCGGGATCATCTCCGGTTCGCATATAGCCATGGCCTGCTCCATCATAGATTCTGTATTCAAACTCTTTATCAAATCTATCCATCAAGTGTTCAGTTTCCGGAATGGTTGCATTGATCCGCTGATCATTCCCTCCGTAAAATCCGTACACAGGCGCTTCAATATTCCCGATGCGCGCTTCATCGTTTGTGGCACTTCCGTAGAAAACAAGAGCGGCAGAAAGACCTTCAGCGTTTGTTGCGTATAGGAAACTTTGTGAACCGCCCCAGCAAAATCCTGATACCACAACTCGCCCATCGGCTGATGGAACCGAGGAGATATACCGTTGTACTGCCATCAGATCGAGTGTAATGCGCCCGGGATCAAGCCGGTAAAGTGCATCACGGGCATCATCGGAATTGGCAAAGTCTGATGTTCGGGCATGCTCATTATCAAACTCTGAGAGCAGGTCCGGCGCAATGGCAATATAACCGGCCTCGGCAACCTGATCGGCAAAACTGCGAACCCAGTCCGTCAATCCACGATTTTCATGAATTACGATTACGGCAAGGGCATTTTCCGAAACTTCAGGGTACACCACAAAACTGTGGATGGTTCGTTCCCCATCCTGCACCCGTACCCATTCCTGGTGGCGCGGGGATTCTTCAAGCTGTTGCAGAGCATATTCTTGGGCGGATGATACATCAGCCAGTAATAGAACTGCAAAAACTGTAATGAGTGTTTTCATGGGATTCTGTTTTGGAAAGTGGTTAGTTGGAAGTAAAAAAACAGAAACCTGAACAATACGGTTCAGGTTTCATTAAGGAGTTTATCTAATAAACCAAAAAACATACAACGATCAGAATACCAGAAATTACCCGTGTGATTCTTCCAGACTAATTTGCGTCCAGCCCTCTGCGGCGCAGCAAATGCCTCACATCAGGATCCCCTCCCCGATATTCACGGTAGAGTTCCATCGCATCAAGACTGCCCCCACGGGAGAGAATATGCTGCCGGTAACGATCCCCATTTTCACGCGTGAGGCCGCCTTCTTCCCTCATAAATGCAAAAGCATCAGATGCCAGAATTTCACTCCAGATGTAAGCGTAATAATTTGCTGAGTAACCACCTGAGAAAATGTGAGAGAAATAGGCTGATTTGTATCGCGGCGGGATAGCATACCAGTCAAGATTGTACTTCTCAAGGGATGCGTTTTCAAATTCTGCGACATCGCCCGGAACATTGTCTCTGTCGAGAAGATGCCACTCAAGATCCACCATCGTTGCACCGAGGTATTCGTAGGTATCAAAGCCCTGGTTAAATTCCTGTGCTGCAATCACACGATCAAGCAGTTCCTGCGGGATCGGCTCGCCGGTTTCATAATGAATAGCGTAGTTCCTGAGCACATCCGGATGGATGGCCCAATCCTCCTCAAAAGTTGAGGGAAATTCTACAAAGTCCCGGGGAACGGACGTACCGGCTTGCGAAGGAAAGTTTACATCAGAAAAAAGGCCGTGAACAGCATGCCCCATCTCGTGGAACATGGTGGTTACATTGCTGAAACTAATGAGAGCAGGTTCGCCCTCAGCCGGTGGTGATACGTTCAGCACATTAACAATCACCGGTTTTTTATCAAGCAGATGAGACTGAACCACAAATGAGTTCATCCATGCTCCGCCTCGTTTTGAATCGCGTGAAAAATAATCAGCATAGAAAAGACCCAGCTGACTGCCGTCTTCATCATACACGTTAAACACACGCACTTCCGGATGGTAGATCGGAAGATCATTGCGCTCCTCAAATGCGACTCCATAAAGCCGGTTCATTGCATAAAATACGCCATCTTCAAGTACACGGTTAATCTCAAAATAGGGTCGCACTTCATCTTCGTCGATGTCATACTGCTCTTTTCTTACTTTTTCAGCATAGAATTCCCAATCCCATGGCTGTAAATCATCATCAATACCATCTTCCTGCATTTTTTGTTTGATAAGTTCTCCTTCCTGTTCGGCATTTGAGACTACAGCCGGAATCAAGCCTGTAAGCATCTCAAGCACATTTTCGGGAGATTGAGCTGTTTGAGGCTCAAGTGCAAAAGTTGCAAAATTCGGGTATCCCAGAAGCTCTGTTCGCTCTGCCCGCAGTTCCACCAGCTCTTTCACGATTGGCCGGGTATCAATACCGCCATCTTCGCCCAGGCCTCTATAGGCTGATGCCTTCCAAACCCGCTCTCTCAGATCGCGATTGTTAAGGCTTGTCAGAATCGGAACACGGGTTGTGTTGGTAATCGAAAGCAGATATTTATCTTCGTGTCCTCTGTTTGAGGCTGCTTCTCTTGCTGCTGCAATACGATCACCGCTCATTCCGTCGAGCAGCGCTTCATCGTCTACAATGACAGCCCGTTCACGGTTCAGTTCCAATAAACTCTCCTGAAATTGTGTGGTGAGTGTAGAAATTCGTTCATTAATTTCACGCATTCGAGTCTGTTCAACATCGGTTAACTGCGCTCCTGCACGAACAAAATTGCGATGCGTATCCTCCAGCAGCTTCAAGGAAGCATCATCCAGATCCAAATCTTCGCGTTGCTGATACACAGATTCTACACGTTCAAATAGTGTACGGTTCAGCAGGATATTGTCGGAATGGGCTGCAAATTTGGGAGCAAATTCTGATTGAATTTCCTGCAATGCATCATTTGTGTGAGCGGAAGTCAGATTAAAAAATACCCGCTGAGCCCTGGTCAACAGATCGCCGGTTTTCTCCATGGCCACAATGGTATTTTCGAATGTAGGCGGCTCCGGATTCGAAGCGATGGAATCAATTTCAGCGAGTTCACGGCGCATCCCTTCATCGAATGCCGGGGCAAAATGCTCTTCGCTGATGACATCAAAATCGGGGGCTTCGAAAGGGAGTGAGCTGATTGAAAAAAAAGGGTTGTCTGACATATTAGTTTGATCATTGTTGCATGCCGGCAATATTGCCAATAGCATAACTGTGAATAGCAGTGAAAAACGTTCCATGGTTAATCTGTTGATGTAATGTTACAAATGAGTTCTTTATTGACTGTCTGGAATATATAGACAGTCTTTAAAAGATACAGGAATTTGCGCTCAATTCATCCACAGATTACTCCTGTGCCGGCACCACATACTCGTCATCAGATATGGCTCAGAACAGGTCATCACAGGCATAACCTGTTCAAGTACAAACAGATGAAAACAGAATGGTTTCAGCAAATAAAACGAATGCGTATGTTGAGATTATGGGTAGTACGTAAACCGCAGATAAAAGTCAGGACTATGAAAATAACGATTCTATCAATCGCTTTGAGTATTCTGTTCATTCCCGCAATCGTTTCAGCACAACACCAGGCGGACCGGCATTTCGATCCCGACTTTTTTCCGTTTTCAGTTTGGTATAGCGGCGGTGATGCAAGAGCACCGATGCTCTCAGAAGTAACTCCTGAGTCGCGTGAAGAGTGGAAAAAAGATTTGCAGCAGATCAAAGATCTGGGATTTAACACCGTACGCACCTGGGTGGAATGGCAGCGGGCCGAACCGCGGCCGGGAGAGTATAATTTTGGAAACCTCAGGCTGTTGATGGAACTGGCCGAAGAGACAGGACTGAAGGTGTTCATTCAAATGTACGTGGATTCAGCCCCGGATTGGGTTGGTAAACAGTATCCCGATGCCAAATTTATGACCCAAAGCGGCGTTCAGGTTGAATCCCAGTCGGCACCCGGTTTTTGTACCGACCATTCCGGGGTAGCCGATGCCGTTCACGGCTTCTACACACAAACGGCAAAAGTGGCCAGCGAATATTCCAATTTTTACGGGTGGGATCTCTGGAGCGAGCCGCATATCATCAACTGGGCCAATATCGACTATGTTCAAAATGCTCAATTCTGCTACTGCCAGTACACACAGGCACGCTTTCGTGATTGGCTGAAAGAAAAATACGGTACGCTCGAAAACCTGAATACCTCCTGGCACCGCGGATTTCTGGATTGGGAGGACGTTAGCCCGCCACGGTTCAGTACCATATTGAGCTATACCGATTATCTGGACTGGAAAACATTTATTTATGAAAAACTTGCCGAAGATCTTGGCAACCGTTACGATGCCGTTCGTGTTGCAGATTTTGACAATGTGATTACCTCTCATGCTGCCGTTTCTTCTATCATCATTTCTCCGCATATGGGTGTGGGCGCTACCGACGATTTTCTGATGGCAGATGTGGTAGATTTTTACGGTGTTTCCCTTTACCCGAAACACAATCACCCCGATCGGCACTGGCCCGCATGGCGCGTCATGAACATGATGGATTTTGCCCGCAGTGCCAACATCGACAAAGGCGGCTGGTATGTGGGCGAACTTCAGGCGGGAATCGGAACCATTGCACTGCTGATCAGCGACCCTGTAACACCGGGCGACCACCGTGTGTGGGCCTGGAGCGCCATTGCCAAAGGTGCAAAAGCGGTCAATATTTATGCATACTATCCCATGTCATCCGGATACGAAGCAGGCGGGTACGGACTCGTCAACCAGGACGGAAGTGTAACCAGGCGGGCCGTTAATGCCGGAGAGATTGCCAGGGTGGTTGATAAAAATCAGAAACTATTTCTGGAATCCCAGCCTGCTGAAGCAAAGATTGCCATCGTATATAATCCGCTTTCGCAGATGGTGGGTGGAGCCCAGCGACGCAGCGATAATCCGGGTGGACACCACGATTCTCTGATTGGCTACTACCGTGTGTTTGCCGAAAATAACATCCCGGTGAATTTCATCCACCGGCGCGATGTTGAATCGAAAGATCTTTCTCAGTACCGGCTCATTTTGCTGCCATGGTCGATGATGTTTACAGAAGGTGCGGCTAAAGGCGTGAAGAGATTTGTTGAAAACGGCGGATATGTTGCTGCTGAAGCGCGCCTGGCATGGAACGATGAGCGCGGCTATGCATCTGACAAAATTCCCGGCATGGGACTCAGCGAAGTGTTTGGGGTGGAGGAGGATGAAGTATGGATGCGAGAGGAGGCCATTCCGTTTGAGATAACGGATTTTAACCACAGCACGATGGCCGGGCTGCACAGCGGTGAAAAACTGACCGGCACACTCTACGGAAAAAGTGTAAAACCGATTGAAGGAAGTAATGTCCAGGTGCTCGCAAATCTTGGATTGACCGGGGATCCCGCTATTACTGTTCATGATTATGGCGATGGACAGGCCATGCTGATCGGCACATTTTTGGGGCTTGCAAATCATCCCGAATTGGTTGACGAGAACACCCGGTTTATACTTGGCCTGGCCAATTGGGCTCAGGTAGACCGCAAGGTGTGGTCTTCTCACGATGGCCGATCAGACAACAACGCCGTAACTTTGCGTTTGCAGGAACATGAAAACGGCATACTGCTCTTTGCTATCAACCACGGACAAACCGATGAGCAGGTGCAAATTTCCCTTGCCTTGCTTGACGGGGTGTACAACCTTCATGAATTAATCTCAGGCACAGAAACTCCGATTCGCTCCGAAAGCAATCTGCTTCAATTTGAAACGCCTTTGGGTGGCAGGGATGTAAAAGTTTGGGATATCCGGGGTGAGTAGCTGTGAGATTTGAGGCTACTCGCTGCGAAACCGAATCTCCGCGAGTACCGGCAGGTGATCTGACGGAAAATGACCGTCCCTCTGATCGGCTAAAATTCCATGCTCTAAAAATTCGAAATGGCGATCGGTGAATATGTAGTCGATTCTTCGGTCAGGGAAAATCCGCTCAAAAGCATTCCATGTGGATGTTGGCCCGTAATGGCCGTGTTTTGAA
>SLJB01000009.1 GCA_007135335.1 Balneolaceae bacterium | reverse complement strand
GGTTTTCTCATTGACCTGATTTTAGCCGCTACCTGCCCAACAAGTTCTTTATTGATTCCGGAAATATTGATGATCGCATTTTTTCTTGCTTTTGTATCAATCTCAATCTCAATGCCTTCCGGTGGTACAAAATAGATGGGGTGTGAATAACCAAGGTTAAGTTCAAGAACTCCATTAGTGTATGTAGCTCTGTAACCTACACCAATAATTTCAAGTTGTTTCTTGTAACCATTTGTTACACCCTCAACCATATTGTTAATGAGTGAACGATAAAGACCATGCAATGATTTGTGTTGTTTCGTATCACTTGGCCGTTCAACCAAAATTTCATTCTCATTCTTCTCAACTTTCATATCCGGATGGATTTTCAGTGAGCTTGACCCTTTATCACCTTTTACGGTAATAACATTATCTGCCCCAATGCTGAATTCAACATTCTTTAAAAGGGGAATGGGTTGTTTTCCAATTCTCGACATTTTTTTAAAATCTTTGAATTAATAGATTGAGCAGAGAACTTCTCCGCCAACATTAAGTTTGCGTGCTTCTTTGTCAGTCATTACGCCCTGCGAAGTTGAAACAATCACTACACCCAATCCATTGTAGAACCGAGGAAGTGTATCACTAGCACTGTATTTTCGTAATCCGGGTTTAGAGATTCTGTTAATTTCCCGAATTACTGGTTTACCATACGCATCATATTTCAAAAACAATCGCAGTACTCCCTGCTTTCCGTCTTCAATATCTATAAATCTGCTGATATAACCTTTATCAACAAGGATTTTTGTCATCGCTCTTTTAAGCTTTGATGCAGGTATGTCAACTCTCCTGTGGCCGGCTTGCTGAGCGTTTCTGATGCGTGTTAAATAATCTGATATGGTGTCGCTATTCATAATTTATAATCTGGGTGTTACCAACTTGCTTTTCGTACGCCTGGAATTTTTCCATTAAGAGCGAGTTCCCGGAATTTGATCCTTGATACACCATATTTGCTAATATATCCTCGTGATCTGCCGGTTATACCACATCGGTTTCTGACTCTTGTGGGACTTGCATTACGCGGAAGTTTTTGAAGCCCTTCGTAATCTCCGGCTTCTTTTAACTGTCGGCGTTTTTCAGCGTACTTTTCTACAGTTTCTTTTCTCTTTTCGTTACGTGCTATCCAGGATTTTTTTGCCATTGATATATTTATTTTTTGTTCAAATTATTTTTTAAATGGCATTCCAAAGTGCTTCAACAGTGCAAATGCCTCTTCGTCGGTTTCTGCACTTGTAACAAATGTGATATCCATACCATGAATCACATTAATATCATCCACATTGATTTCAGGGAAAATCGTGTGCTCTTTAATACCCATTGTGTAATTACCACGTCCATCAAAACTTTTATTCGGTACACCCTGAAAGTCACGCGTTCTTGGTAAAGAAAGATTAATCAGCCTGTCAAGAAATTCGAACATTATTTTTCCCCGAAGAGTAACCTTACATCCAATTGGCATGCCTTCACGAAGTTTAAAGTTAGAAACAGACTGTTTTGCTTTAGTTTTAACAGGTTTTTGACCTGTTATTAAACCAATATTATTTACAACTGTATCGAGGTATTTACCATCATTAATTGCATTACCGGCTCCAACATTGATTACAATCTTCTGGAGTTTTGGTACTGCCATTAAATTATTGTAATCAAACTCTTTTGTGAGTTTACCTACAATTTCTTCTTTATAATTTTTATATAGTCTTGCTTCAGCCATGATTCTTACTTGTCTAA
The DNA here is from genome assembly GCA_007135335.1 of Balneolaceae bacterium. Taxonomy (GTDB): domain Bacteria; phylum Bacteroidota; class Rhodothermia; order Balneolales; family Balneolaceae; genus Rhodohalobacter. Next base: position 1,412 of record SLJB01000009.1, on the reverse strand, counting down.
AATTTCGCCACTATTTTTTGCGTAACGAACCCATCGTCCGCCGCCTTCTTCTTCAATTCGTTTTCTTCCCATTCTTGAAGGTTCGTCAGTGGTTGGATCTATCACCATTATATTAGAAATATGAATCGATGCCTCTCTCTTTAACCTTCCTCCCTGGGGATTATCCTGAGATGGTTTTTCATGATGAGTCTTCATGTTAATACCCTCTACGAGCACTCGCTCTTTTTTAGGGTTTACCATTAGAACTCGGCCTCTCTGGCCTTTATCATTCCCGGCAATAACTAATACGTTATCGCCTTTCTTTACGTGTAGTTTCTTTTGTGTATTGTACTTTCTGCTCATTTCTCTGATTATTTAAAGTACTTCAGGAGCAAGTGAAACAATACGCATAAAACTCTTCTCGCGAAGTTCTCTGGCAACGGGGCCAAAGATACGTGTTCCTACAGGCTCTTTTTCTTTATTAATAATTACCGCCGCATTTTCATCAAAACGGATGTAGCTACCATCACGGCGTCTTATTTCCTTTTTAGTTCGCACTACAACAGCCAGTACAACTTCACCCTTTTTCACGTTTCCGCCGGGAATTGCAGCTTTAACTGAACAAGAAATCAAATCCCCGATTCGGGCATATCGTTTCCTTGAGTCGCCAAGAACCTTTATGCACATAACTTTTCTGGCGCCACTGTTGTCTGCAACATTTAATATGGATTGCGTTTGAATCATGATCTAAACCTACAAATTGATCGTTATTTTGCTCGTTCAATGATATCTACTAATCGCCAAGATTTGCGTTTAGATAGAGGTCTGGTTGACATTATTAGAACCGTATCACCTGTATTGGCATCATTCTTTTCATCATGAGCCATATATTTGGTGGTTTTGGTAATATATTTTCCATAAATCGGATGTTTAATCTGGCGATCTACCGCAACGGTTATACTTTTATCCATTCGGTCGCTGACTACTTTTCCGGTTCGTGTTCTTCTTTGAGATCGTTGTGCTTCGGCCATAACTTTATTCAGCACTTAATTTTTCATTAATTATCATGTGTAAGCGGGCAATTTCCCGGCGTGTATTTTTTATTCTGGCAGGATTCTCTATTTGTCCTGCAATAGCTTTGTTAAATCGAAAATCAATTAATGCTTCCTTTTCGTCTTTAAGCCTTGCTTCTAATTCAATAAGCGATAAATCCCGTAATTCGTGTGCTTTCATTTCTTTCCTAATTCTTAATTATGAATCACTGTCGAGATCACGACGTTTCACAAATTTGGTTTTAATAGGAAGCTTATGAGAAGCTCTTCTCATGGCTTCTTTTGCTTTTTCTTCTGATACACCTGCAATTTCAAAGAGGATTCGTCCCGGTTTTACAACTGCAATAAAATGATCCAGGGCTCCTTTACCTTTACCCATTC
>SLJB01000081.1 GCA_007135335.1 Balneolaceae bacterium | reverse complement strand
TGTAAGATCCGTTTCCGGTTTGATGAACACTGTCTTCATCAGAACAATCTGCTGCTTAACATGATCGAAGGCGTACACTTCGTCATAAAAAGACCAGATTGCTTCAGGAATTTTCAAATCATCAGTAGGAACATCAGGCAGCGATTCTACCTGGCGCACAGTATCGTACGATGAAAAACCCACCGCGCCACCTGTAAGTCGTGGCAGGCCGGGAAGTTTTGGCTCGGAGTGCTCGCGGGTGAGGCGGTCTAAAACCTCAAAATAGGGCTCCTTAAGGAGTTCAATTTTTCCATCACTGCTCTTCAGAGTTACCCCTTCACCATCAAACCTGAGTGTTTGATAGGGATTGCACCCGAGAAATGAGTACCGCGCAAGGTGTTCTCCCCCCTCAACCGATTCGAATAAAAACGGATAGTGTGCATCTTTGCGAATGGAGAGAAACAGCGATACAGGAGTCAGCACATCAGCCAGCATCCGCCGCGAAACGGGGATTGCCGTGAATTGCCCTGCCAGTTCAGAAAATTGCTTAAATGTCATGCTTCTTAAAATAAAAAAACCCACTCCAGGATTCTGCAGTGGGTTTTATAAAATTTCTTTAAACGTTCGTTACTTCAAAGTGATTCCACTGCCGTATATGTAAGGCCGGGCCACCACCAATTTGTATGTACGTTTATTCGTTTCATGCTCAGAGAAACTATCGGTTCGATTCCTGAAAAGCAACACTCTTCCTTTTAAAAATCTTTTATAATTGATGAAACGCGAATAAGTTTTCTTTACCTTTCAGAAAAACAGTACCATCATCTTATAACGAACCAGCTCTTTGTTGCCATGTCGAAAAGCAGATTTAACATAGACGACGCCTACCTGTTTGAATCGGAACTGACCGAAGATGACAAAATGATTATGGAAACCGCCCGTGAGTACGCCCAAACCAGGCTGGAGCCGCGCGCGCTCGAAGGCAACCAAGACGAGGTATTTGACCTCTCCATTGCCAAAGAGATGGGAGATCTCGGGCTTTTAGGAGCCACCATTGATCCCAAATATGGTGGTGTGGGTGCCAGCCAAACCGCCTACGGCCTCGTAGCCCGGGAAGTAGAGCGGGTTGATTCTGGTTACCGCTCGTTTATGTCGGTGCAATCCTCACTGGTAATGTACCCGATTTCCGTTTTCGGGACTGAGGAACAGAAACAGAAATACCTGCCGCGGCTGGCAACTGGTGAGATCATCGGCTGTTTTGGGCTGACAGAGCCGGACCACGGATCAGACCCCGGTTCCATGACCACTACTGCCCTTAAAACCGATGGTGGCTGGATACTAAACGGAGCCAAAATGTGGATCACCAACTCCCCCATTTCGGATGTGGGAGTGGTATGGGCAAAAGCCAAAGAATCAAAAAATGATGAGCCTGTAATCCGGGGATTTCTTGTAGACAGGGGCATGAAAGGGTACTCCACCCCCGAGACCAAGCACAAAATGAGCCTTCGCGCATCCTCTACCGGTGAGATGGTATTTGAAGATGTGTTTGTTCCTGATGAAAATGTGTTCCCCGAAATTCGCGGACTCAAAGGACCTTTTATGTGCCTGAACAGTGCCCGGTACGGAATAGCCTGGGGCGTGGTGGGAGCTGCCGAATTTTGCTATCAAAAAGCGCGGCAATATGTGCTCGACCGCAAGCAGTTTGGAAAACCATTGGCTGCCAACCAACTTCCGCAAACCAAACTGGCCGATATGCTTACCGATATCACCTCCATGCAGATGCTGGCCTGGCGCCTCGGCAAACTGAAAGATGACGGCCGCCTCCACCCATCCATGGTATCGCTGGCCAAACGCCATAATGTGGGCAAGGCTCTCGACATCGCCCGTGTCTCCCGCGATATGCATGGCGGCAACGGAATCTCCGGGGAATACCGGGTAATTCATCACGTAGTAAACCTCGAGTCTGTGAACACCTACGAAGGAACGTATGACATTCATGGGTTAATTCTCGGCCGGGATATAACAGGCATACAAGCATTTACGCCGAAAGGAAACGACTGAGTGACTGAATGGTGAACACCGAATTTCGAATTTTGAATGATGAATTTTGAATTTGAATCCATCATCGGTCTTCGGTCTTTTCATCTTCCGTCTTCAGCCTTCCGTCACTCACTCGCAATCCGTGCCCGAATCACCCTGTCTCCCACCTGGATCTGATCAACAATATCCATGCCTTCGATCACTTCGCCGAAAATGGTGTAAAATCCGTCGAGGTGTGGCGTCCATGTATGCGTGATGAAGAACTGGCTTCCTTCCGTATCAGGACCTGAGCTGGCGATGCCCACCATGCCGCGCCGAAATGTACCAAATGAAGGTTCTGTTGGAATCCGATAATCGGGCCCTCCAAATCCATCCTGACGGTCAAAATCTCCGCCCTGTATTACAAAATTGGGTACTACCCGGTGAAAAACCACATCTTCATAATAGCCGTTGGTTGTCAGGTAATCGATCGACGAAACGGTAAACGGGGCTTCTGTTGGCATAAGCCGGATCCTTATGGAACCTTTTGTGGTTTCGAGCAACCAAAGCGGGGCTGAACCAAGCTGGTTCAATCTCTGCCAGTCCGGAGAGCGCATCGGTTTGGGCTGTAATTCCATGTCAGTTTCTTCACCGGTGATGCCATGTGCCTCCATTGTATTTACCAGGATTTGGGCGATGTTTTGCTCATGACTATCGGCCGCCCGATGGAAAGCGGAAATAAGCTGATCGCTTTCAGCCGGAGTAAAAAAATGTGGATTGGTTAGTAACGGCGCGGCAACTGAAAGAATGCTTCGATTCAAATCAGTAATGGCATCATTCAAAATACCGGTAAAAATGGGTGACAAAAGCTGAGGTTCTTTATGCTCATCCACAATCAACCCGAGTGCAAGAGTGGCGTGTAATGCTTCGATCCCCTCATTCCGCATGTTATCAGCAAGAAAATGGTAATACTCCTCTTCATCCAGTAATTGTTTGAAAAGCGGCAGCAGTCTGTTTTTCAGGTAGGGGTTTTCAGAAGCGAATGCCTCAAGAAGGTTTCTGTGTGATGAGAGTTCAATACCGTGCTCTGATAACATCTCCAGATAGGTGATTGCCACCTCGGGGTTATCGGGAAAATGACTGATTTCGCCGGATAATTTTTGCAGCCACTCATGATCTATATCATAGATTTGTTTCAGCGATTCCAAAGTTCTCGCAGTTACAATGGGATTGAGATGATTGAGAAGTTTGAGAACCTGATCTTTTGGCAACCGGTCTGATTCAAACACCGCTAACACATTTGCAGTGACTACCGCCAACTGGACATTCTCAATAAGCTGATGCTCACTTCGTCTGTGCATCACGGCTCCAAAACCTTGTGTTCCTGTTAACTGAACAAGGTATTCATCTGCAAGAGTCGGTTCGTTCCCAAAACGGCTATACACCATTTCAATCAATATTTTTTCGGCTGTGGTGTACTCTTCAGGACGATTCAGCGGCGACCGCCAAAAACCATACAACAAATTTGTAATGGTGGTTTCATCGTCGATTGAATAGATCAGGCCGGCTACGTCATCCACTCTCTTTTTATCCAGTTCAACTTTGGTAAGGAGTACACCGGCAGCCTTTGAACACTCCTTTACATTCAAAATGAGATCTTTATCCTCCAGCAGGTTCAGCAGAAAAGGTTCATCTCCATGAACAGCCAGGAAATTGCAAACATTTTCAGGTGGTAAACTTCCATCAAAAAAGAGGCTTATGATCCGATCTGTTTGCTCGGAGTCCACATCCTGATAGGTTAACGCGTACCAGGCACCGGGATGATTGGTTTCAATTGCTAACTCTATCAATTGCGAAGTGTCTTCAATCCCGGAAACAGCAAGAGCTTTCCAGGCCAGGTCTGAAATTACTTTATCCGGATGATCTTTCAACTTCCGGAGAGTCTCCACTTCTCTCTCAGCCACAGCTTCTGAAAGTGCATTCAGAACGTTCACTTCTGCCGTAAAAGGTTTTACCATCGGCTCGCCTGATCGGCAGGAAACAAGAAGGAAGAATAGTGCCGAAAATACAGAAAGACGGAATACTGCAGAAAATAAACCAAACATGAGATTGTAATTTTAAATAGTTCTTTGTTTATTACACATACATCTTACATAACCCTGAAAATCTATGGATAACGCTCAACTTACAAGAAAACAGAAAGAGTTTTTCGATTACATAATCGATTATAAAAAAGAATATGATGTTTGGCCTACATACCGGGAAATTGCAGATGCATTTAATTATAAATCTCCCAATAGTGTAACTCAAAATATTCAGGCACTTTTAAAAAAAGGCGTTCTGATCCGGACAGACGAAGATGAGTATGACATCCATCCTGATCACGAAGAAAATATTGGTCTGAAAAAAAGTACAGGTATTCCTGTTCGGGGATTGATTGCTGCCGGTTACCTGCAAGAAGCTGTTGAGGCTGATCTGGGCAGGATTACCCTTGAAACTCTTTTCCCAAACCTTGATAGCATGTTTGCACTGAGGGTTTCAGGTATGAGCATGAGAGATGCCGGTATCTACGATGGTGATTTTGTACTCCTAATGGATAGTGATGTAAAAGACGGAGATATTGGAGCTGTGCTATATAATGGTGAAACCAGTCTGAAACGAATCTATCACGACAGAAACGGTCTAAGACTGGAACCGGCCAATGAAGAGTACGATAATATAATTATTGAGCCGGATGTTTTCGAAGAGGTACGAATTATCGGAAAATATATTGGCCATATGAATAGAACAGGCATACACAAAACGATACCAAAAAAGCTGGCAAGCTGAAGTTTCGCTATAAGAATCGACTTCATTTATGCCATGAATTTCTAAAACTAAGACTCTTTTTTAATTGTAATCAGCCTTCCGTTGGCATCTTTTCTGGATTCGAAAAGCTGTGAATCCTTAATCCATGCACGTCCACCATCATGCTGAAGTTTCTTCGTATTCTTGAATTTAAAAGCTTGCTTGTGGAGATCAGGTAATTTGCTCATAGTTTTTTTTGTTTTAAAATACATCAACAATTGATTTCAGAAAAGTATTAATAAAGGTTGAATCAAATTGAATTGTACCACTTGTTAAATTTTGATTTTCTATCGTTTTAATTTAAAACAAAAAATCATATCTTTGGAGTCTATCAAATTTTTAATCACCAGAAATATTTACAGATATGTACGCTATCGTAAAAATTGGCGGCCATCAATACAAAGTTGCGGAAAATCAAACAGTCTTTGTGAACAGATTATCATCAGATGATGATAAAGTTACCATTGAAGATGTTCTGCTTGTAAAAGATGACAAAGGAAATGTTAAAATTGGCAAACCAACGGTTAGCGGAGCTACAGTTGAAGCTTCAATCGTGGATCATATAAAGGCCGACAAAGTAATCGTCTTCAAAAAGAAAAGAAGAAAAGGTTACAAAGTTAAAAATGGCCACAGACAGTCAATTACTCAGCTCAAAATTGAGAAAATCGCTTAATCACGAGGTAAATAATGGCACATAAGAAAGGACAAGGTTCAACTAGAAACGGAAGAGACTCAGAATCTAAACGACTGGGTGTGAAGAAATATGGCGGGCAGGTTGTTCGTGCCGGTAATATTATCGTGCGTCAGCGAGGAACCAAGTTTCATCCCGGTGAAAATGTAGGGCGCGGCGGAGACGATACTCTATTTGCTCTCTCTGATGGAACGGTTGCATTCCGCACAAAAAGTGGCGGCAGAAAATATGTTTCTATAGATCCTGCATAGAATAATTTTTATTTATTTTTTTACGAACCCCGATAACGCTGTTATTCGGGGTTTTTTTATTTTGGATATATGAACTTCACAATTCCAGAATTCCCTGATTTACAAATTGGATCTGTTTACTGCATTGGCCGGAATTATGCTGGTCACATCAAAGAGATGAAAAGTGAGCAAACTTCTGATCCAGTTGTGTTTTTAAAACCCAGAAGCAGTGTCATTTTCAATAATAAAATGATCAAGCTCCCTGCGGAATCAGAAAATGTACACCACGAAGTAGAGCTTGTGGTCTTGATTGGAGATCAATGCAGAAACGCTTCAAGAGAAGAATCCATATCTAAGATAAAGGCTGTTGCCGTTGGGCTCGATATCACAGCCAGAGACATCCAATCAACTGCAAAAAGAGGTGGCTTACCCTGGACTCTCGCCAAGGGTTTTGATACGTTTGCTCCGATTGGAAATTTCCATCCGGCTGAGGCAATTTCAAACATTCAGAATTTATCGATAACAGTAAGAGTGAATGATGAGTTGCGGCAGAGTGGAAACACCTCAAATATGATTTTTTCAGTGCCGGATATCATATCTTATCTCAGTCATCGTTTCACATTATATCCGGGTGATCTGATTTTTACAGGTACACCAGAGGGTGTCAGCCAAATTTTGCCCGGTGATAGAATAGACGCACTAATTGGCACTAACCTTTCATCACTTACGGTATATGTTCAATCGTAGAACTTTTGCACCTCTTTTCATTCTTGTGCTATTTGTAAATGTTGATGCTAAAAAGGTCTCCGCTCAACCCCTCTCCTTCCTAGCTGATTCCGTAACCTATTTATGGCCTACGGATGCAAGCAGGCAGCTGTCATCCACGTTTGCTGAAACGCGTTCTGCTCATCTGCACGCCGGCATTGATATAAGAACCTGGGGACAGGAAGGATATAAAGTATTTGCCACCAGAGATGGGATTATTCACAGAATCGGGAAGAGTCCATTTGGCTACGGTAATGTAATTTATATGAAACATTATGACGATAGTTATTCCGTATATGCTCACCTGAACAGATTTGAACCCAACTTGCAGGCTTTTGCAGATTCAATACGTTTTATTGATTACACTGCCGATTTGGATGAAGTTATTGAAGAATATGAAATCACTTACAAACAAGGGGATGTAATTGGTTTCAGTGGCTCAACCGGCATAGGACCACCGCACCTGCATTTTGAACTCAGAACACCTGAATTCAAACCCTTTAATCCATTACTGACAAACCTGACAGTGCTGGATAACATCCCGCCGGTATTTCGTCAATTGGGAATTGAGTATTTAGATTATGAGTCTCTTAGATTTCAGGATTATAGAATTGTAAACGGGTCAGGCTCCGGAAGCAGATATAATTTTGGTGAAATAACAGTAAACGGACCTGTTGGCTTATCAGTAAATGTACATGACAGAGCAAATAGCACTCCAAATGTATATGCAGTACATACACTTACAATGGTTCATGAAGCTGATACACTGTTTCATTCCCAGGTTGATTACTTCTCTCATTTTCATGCTAACCATATGTTTTTGGATAGATCCTATCACATACTTACCCAAACACGGCGCGGGTTTCAGCGTTTATACAAAGTGAGTGGTAATAAATTGCCCATCTACCAAACCTCAGAAAAAAAAGGTCTGATAGATTTTGAAAACGGCTCTTACCCTATAAGAATAATCGCTGCTGATGTAAATGGAAACCGAAGTATTGCAAACCTCACAATTCATGTTGACCGATCAGATCAACAGCCAAGAGATCAAATATCTTACATACCGGTATATCCGGAGCCGGGAGCTGCTTTGCCACATTCAAACAGATGGAATAACATGAAGCTGGACGAAATGCAGCCTTTGTTGGTATCCTCTAATGAAGATTTTATAGCCATCAGAAGAGATGAGAGAGATTATAAAAATGAATCTGTGTACAGTTTTGAAAAAGTTATTGAACCGGGTAAGCGAACAATTTTCAAAAGCCCGGACAATGCCATGTGGATTGAATTCCCGGAAAATGCACTGCATGATACACTTAGATTGCGAATGGATATAATTACTTCCGAAAACAGTGTTCAGTTTAAATTTGACCCGGACAGGCTTCCTTTGGCAGAACGAATTCAATTTAACTACATGCTGCCAGATCACATGGTTTCAAATCAAAGTCTTGGTCTCTACTCTGTTGATCAATTCAGAGATCGAAAATTTTATTTGCATGCACGAAATCAGAGGGGAATGATCCGAGGCAGTATGAGGGAAATCAGTAGTTTAGTTATTGAAGCAGATGTTATACCGCCCTGGGTAGGCCAGCCGAGACTTGAACGGAATCTGGCCGGCAATCATGTTGTGAAATTACCTGTAAGAGACAGAGAAACCGGGATTGATTACAGAGCATCCACACTAACAATTAACGGCATGCGGGGTATTATAGAGTACGATCCTGAAAAAAACTTCCTGATTTTTTACAATCCTGCATTCAGGCCGGGTGCATCATATCGGGTGGAAACTGAAGTATTTGATAATGCCGGTAATAGTACGGTACGTTCATTTACATTTCGGTAGCCGTTAAATGTGTGCAATACAGCTTATCTCAATCTTTACGTTTTTTGGTAATGTTTTTACGGCAACAGTTTCTCTCGCCGGAGGATTTTCTGCAAAGAAACTTCCGTAAATCTCGTTAACAAGCGGGAAATTATCCATCGAATCCAAAAATATAGAGCACTTCAGAACGTTTTGAAAACCTGTACCTGCTGCCTTCAAAACTGCATCGAGATTTCGCATTACTTGTTTTGTCTGTTCTTCAATTCCACCCGTTACAACTTCCATACTATCCGGGTTAAGTGCAATTTGTCCTGAACAGTACACAATATCATTGTGAATGATCGCCTGGCTGTAAGGACCTATGGCAGATGGCGCATTTCTGGTTTCAACAACTTTTTTCATATGAGTATTAAATGATTGGAAACAAATGAGTTTGATAATGATTAACAATAGATATGAAAGTAAAAGAAAACGTTTAAAATTCCACATGATTCCAAGCAGATATTGCGGAATCATCTATATATGGTTACTTTAGTATGATTAACCGAATTAAAAATGAACGATATTATTACAAATATGAAAAGCTACAAACCATTTCTTTTAATCATTGCTTTAGCCGGTCTTTTTTGGGCATGTGAAACGACCGATCCATTTGTAAATGAAGTACAATTAAGCATATTTACAGGAGATTATGAAACTGCGCTTGCTACTGCTGATCAAGCTATAGAAACAAACCCTGAAAATTACGTAGCGCATTACTATCGGGGAATTGTACTTGCCGCTCAGGCAGAATCACTTGAAGAACCAAGTGAAAGACGTTCCTATTATGCAAGTGCAAGAGAATCTTTTGAAACATCAAGAGCACTCATGGAAGGCCTTGAAGAGCGCCCTGAAGAGTACGCAGAGCTAAATGATGCCATAGTTGTTTACTGGGCTGATGAATACAATGCCGGTGTTAACTATCAGACAGATGATAGCTTGTTTAATGTTACACCGGATCCACTGCGTGTTTCGTTGGCACACTTCTACAATGCAGCAACCATTAATCCTGATAGTGCAATGACATTCCAGGTAATGTCATCCACATACTTTCAGCTTGAAGAAGTGGAAAATGCTATCCGGACTTACGAACAGGCAATGAGTTTGCTTGACCCGCCTTTGGTAGAAGATTACGAATATCTTGCCAGTCTTTTCCTCTATCAGGAGCGTTTTGATGAAGCCATCCGGGTTTCTGAAGAAGGGTTGGAAGCTTATCCTGATGAATCAGTATTTGTACAGTTTATGGCGGATGCTTATATACAATCAGGTGAACAGGACAGAGCCATTTCACTTGTTGAAGATCTTATTGAAAGCGATCCTGACAACCCAACATACCGTCGTGTACTCGGAACACAAATCTATCAATCTGTAGATGGAATAACCGCCGAAGTTGCCCAGCTTTATGAGCGTCAGTTTGATCTGCGTCAGGCAGCCAGAAACCAAAGGGGTGAAGAACTTGATCAGACTCAGGCCGAAATAGCACAGCTCGACAGGCGAATCGATGAAATGGAAAGCAGAATTGATGAACTCACGCTCGTATCTGTACGTGAAATGACCAGAGTTACAGAGCTTGAGCCCGAAAGTGAATCAGCTCATTTCATACTTGGTATTATCTATCAAAACCGTGCTGCCAACCTCTTTGATCGCAGAAACAATACCACAGACAATGAAGAAGCTCGTGATTATGATGAGCGAGCTCGGGAAAATCTGAGAGAAGCACTTGTTTACTACGAAAAAGCAGCAGAAATAAATCCGGATAATGCTGAAAACTGGCAATCTCTCTACCAGGTATACGTTACTCTCGGTATGGAAGATGAAGCTGAAGAAGCTATGCGCCGAGCCGGATTTGATGACTAAACACTCTATAAAAAATACTTTATGATTAATTTATCAACCCGAATGGTAAGTCTTGTACTTACCTTCGGGATTTTTTTTGCCCTTTCCTGTTCCACAATTGAAAATACAGAAATACCACAACAGGAATCTTCACCTCAGCATACTTACGATCAGCAACTGAGAGATCTCAATAATCAAATTTCACAATCACCCGGAGACACTCATTTACATGAAAAAAAAGCTGAACTCTTGTTTGATTATGCAACCAGTTTTTCAACTCCTCAACAGAGACTACCTCTTTATGCAAACTTGCATGATCTGTCCGGCGAAGATCGATCAAATCAAAAAATAAATTCAATTATAAAAAAAGCCTGGAGTAGTGAACACAGCAGCGGCATTAGATTATTGCAGCAGGATGAAAGTAATGAGTTTGTACAGCAGATTATTGCACACTTCGATAATGCTATTACACTCATTCCGGATACACTTGTAACTTATAGCCTGAAGGCTGCTACTCTTTATGAAAATGGGAATCTTCATTCTGCAATAGAAACTCTTGAAACTGCAAAAGCAAAAACAGGAGGCAATGAAGAACAACTGGATGAAAAAATTGCCTATCTGAATCTGGAAAGTGGCAATCTGCAGGAAGCTGTGTTGATTTATCACTCACTTACTGAATCAAATCCGGACAATGAGCACTATAAACATGGGCTCATCAATGCTATGATTATCAATGAACAGCATGAAGATGTAATTTCTATACTTCGAAGGCTTTCAGAAGAATTTCCGGCACGTATAGCCTATCAGGAAGCTCTGGCAACCGAAACCTTCTTTTTTGTTAAAAAGGAGAGTGAATATCTTCTTCTGAGTGATCCGGAAAGCAGCGATATTTCCGGTGGCGTGGCTACTATTATTTCTTATCTCGAGGAAGCACATACGATTTTCAATTCTCTGTCATCTCAGGTTCCCTTAAATGAAGAAAATACACTTCGGCTTGCGGCTTTTTATAAAAATTCTGCCACTATCATTGGAACTCTTGCCAATGAACTTCCACTTGATGATGATAAGAAAGAAGAACTTGAAATTGTGTACATCGATTTTCTTGAACAGTCATTGCCCTCCTGGGAAAGACTTTCAGAACTAAACCCCGACAACATCGACTACCTTCTGAATCTCAAACAGGTATACGAGTATCTGGGAATGGACGAAGAATCAGAGGCAGTTGAAAGATCCTTAACGTTTTAAAATTGCACATGAAGTTTAATACAAAAACTATCCACGCAGGTCAAAAACCTGAAGAAACAACCGGGGCTGTTATGCCGCCCGTCTTTTTTACTTCTACATACGTTCAACAAGCCCCTAATCACAACAAAGGCTATGATTATGCCAGGGTAGGAAACCCAACAAGAACGGCACTCGAAAAGATGATAGCGGGTCTGGAAGAGGCTGAATTTGCTGCCTGTTTTGCAAGTGGTGTTGGTGCTATTGACGCTATCATAAAAACCTTAAAGCCCGGTGATCATGTTCTATCCACAAACGATCTGTATGGGGGAACTTACAGGCTGTTTACCCAGGTTTTTGAAGCGTATGGCATCGAATTTTCTTTTGTAGACATGAGTGATTTAGTGGAGGTGGAAAACGCAATAAAAACCTCCACAAAGCTGATCTGGATAGAAACACCTACAAATCCTCTGCTGCGTATTGTTGATATAAAAAAGATTGCAGTAATTGCTAAAGAACATGGTGCCATCAGTGTTGTTGACAACACGTTTGCCTCACCCTATCTGCAACAGCCCTTGGTGCTTGGTGCAGATGTTGTGATGCATTCCACTACAAAATATCTTGGTGGCCATTCCGATGTTATTGGAGGAGCTATAGCTACATCGGATGAAAGTTTTATGGAGAAAATTCGGTTTCAGGTAAAAACTACCGGAGCCGTTCCCGGCCCTATGGATTGCTACCTTATTCTTAGAGGTATCAAAACACTATCTGTTAGAATGGAGCGTTCAGTTGAAAATGCTAAGATTATAGCTAAATATCTTAATATGCATGATTCCGTTGTAACTGTACACTATCCCGGGTTACTAT
>SLJB01000015.1 GCA_007135335.1 Balneolaceae bacterium | reverse complement strand
CGTACTCTGGCGGATGAAGCCGAAATTCTGAAACGATGCATTCGCAATCTTATGCATGCGTATACAAAAACAAACAACACAAACCGGGTTGAAGATCTACAAAAAATTCTCGGTATAGTGGAAAACAGCCCTTAACTGAGGTATTTCTACTCAACTGTCATAAATATTCCGCCACGCCGCGGGTCTCCGCAGCCCGTGAATTCTCCCCGTGATGATCTGCTTACCACATGAACGCCTCCAAAAAACAGACTTTTATTCTGCCATATTTTAGATTCAGTAAATAGATTTTTTAGCTGCTCCACAATCAGCCTGTCAAAACCGCCTTCTATATTCAGGATCTCCTCTTCGATATGAATTCGGGGATGATTCACAGCATCTTCAATACCTATTTCATAAGCAGAGATCTTCAGTAAGACCTGTAATATTGCCGTTCGAATACGGTTTGAGCCGCCTGAACCAAACACAATTTCCGTTCCGTTATCGAGCTGTAACAAGCCCGGTGCCATCATCGATGAAATCCGGCTGTTTGGTGTCCAGCTACCCATTCCTCCCGGGAACAGATCCGATTCACCAAGCATATTATTCAGCATGATGGATGTACCCGGAATCATCACTCCGCTTCCCTCACCGTTACTTGTTGTAAGTGCCGCAAGGTTCCCATTACCATCAGCAACACTGATATGTGTAGTTCCTCTTTCAGATGAAAAATTTTGAAGCACTTCATTTCTATATATTTCCAGCAACTCTTCATCCAATAAATCAGTATCAGGGTTTTTGCCTTGATTGTTCAAGAGCAATTCTAATCTTGCCTTGTTTACAATTCGCTGAACTTCAGCCACTTTTTTCACGAAACCGATACTCCACGGATCATGTTTCTGAATACCTATCTTTTCGCACAGTTTCAAAGCAAATGCAACCAGTATACCTCCTGAAGAAGGTGGCGGATTTATATAAACAGTATGATTAAATGCTTCACTTCTTATGGGATTTCTCTTAATGACTCTGTAATTTCTTAAATCCTTCGCGGTGATATGACCACCTGAAACCGAACACACTTCCCGGATAGCTTTGGCAATCTCTCCCTCATAAAATAATTTACTGCCTTCTTTATGCAGGTTTTCCAGGAAATCAGCAAAAAGTGGCCTTTTAAATAACTCTCCTTCAACAAATAAACCGCCACTAATCTGATTTGAATAGTGTTTCTTCACCTCACTGTTTACTTCATAAATCGGCTTAACAATCCTGAAAATATCCGCTTGAAAAGCATTCATTTCAACACCATTTCGCGCAAGGGTAATTGCGGGTTCTGCCAGCCTTGATAATGGCATTGTACAGAGCTCTTCATGTATGTTAAATAAACCTTTCACAGTTCCGGGAACTGCTACAGAGCCCGGCCCTATTCGGAAATCCTGGGTTACAGTTCCAAAATCAGCGGATATTTTATAGAAAGAACCGGTAGTTTCCGGACTTTTCTCTAAAGGTGTTTGCGCAAAAAAATCGTAGAGAACAGGAGTGGCTGTTGATTTTTTTGCAAGTAAGAATCCACCACCACCCAAAGAGGAGAGAACCGGTTCTGATACACATGCAACAAGGTGAGCAGCAACAACCGCATCGAACGCATTACCGCCGTCTCTTAAAATATCTGCTGCGCATGTCGCAGTTTCACTATGCCCGGCGGCTACGGCTCCTTTCATTGGCTTATTTTACCCCGTTTGTTTGTTAGCGCACGATAGCACAAACGGGAAGTTTGTGCAATTTTTCTTATTAGCTATTCAAATTGGTGATGGAAGTTAACTAAAACTGCCTTGCCAGCACAGAAGTTTCCCTGAACGCCCTGCTGCGGCCGCTGCTGCTATTATATGCTTCAACTAATATAATGTAGATCCCAATGCGGTTTCGCTGGCCGTCATCCGTTCGTCCATCCCAGATTACTGAGCCTTGCAATCCGGCCGGGATTCCCTCAGTCAGAGTTCGCACCAGCCTTCCGTACCGATCGTAGATCCGGATTCGCAGCAGATAATCGGGCTCGTCAAATATGTAGTTGATGAACAGGTTATCTTCAAACCCATCACCATCGGGTGAGAAGGGATTTGGATCGAGAAAAACACCGGTATCCGAGCCGGTAAATTGCGGCTCCTGGTAATTGGAATTTTGCATCCCCGGGCTTCCTCCCTGAAGGGTTGCGTTGGAACTCCAGTTTGCCGGATTATTGGTTTCCAGATCGGGATTAATTCTCTCCAGTGCAATTCCCCGGGTATCTGCAAGATTTGGGTTGTGCCAATCCGGACTGTAATCCACCATATCAATTACGGTTCGGGTGCTGTCAGCCAGATAGACCCTGCGGCCGGCATTCGGCAGATTAAGCGTAGTTCGTAACGCCTGAAATGCATATGGAGCAAAATCTTCACTCAATTCAAAGAATCGCGCTGTCCGGCTTTCGGAAAAGGGCCGCGCCGTTGGTTCCGGATAGAACAGAGCGTGTCCGTTTGCCGGAATCCACCGCTGCGCACTGCTGATCGGATCAATTCTCGTTATTTGCCCGTTTTCATTGGGTTCATCATGCAGGAATATTCCCTCCAGTGAAATCGCGTATGGCTGCCTGTTATAAATTTCGATGTATTCCGATTGATCGGGTATTCCATCACGGTCATCAGCAAGTGGATTGTACATGATCTCATTGAACACAAGATTGCCAGGCTGCAACGGCTGTGCAACAGGCTGTTCAAGCCGAGCAGAAACATTCCCCTGAAAATCCCCCGCATTTTCGATCGTTAGTGTAATCACATCGCCCGGTGACACACCTGCCGGACTAAGCACCACCCGGTTCCCCCTGGCAGGTTCGTACTTCAGCAGGTCGGCACCAGTACCGTTTATCATGAAGCGGGTAATGCTCTGCATTTCCAAAACTTGTTCAGGCCCGTTTGCCATCATATTGGTATTGTTAATGGTTGCCCCGTTCTGACCTGTCAGGTCAACAAACTCGCTGAACACAACCTCAAGAGAATCGGGATGGAAGATGTTGGCGAAAATAACTTCAGGCGGAGTTTCATCCCGTTCAAAACGGCTGTTCTCTTCGGCCGGGGTTGACCCGCGTTCACCGGTACTGAGCGCCCAGTTTGCCCGGTCGATCGAGAGGGCGGCAGGATCTCGTCGTTCAAGTGAAATGCCGGCCGGGTTGTTGTACCATGAAGAATGGTAGGTGAGGCTGTCGATCGCCACACCGGATGAGCTACGGATTACCACAGCATCTGATGTATTATTGAGTGATTGAAAGCCGGGCAGATAGATGATCTGTTCCGATTCAGCGGCAAAGGATTGTGTATCCGTAAACACCAGATAGTTGTTTTCCCTGATTACCGTACCGGCCGGGATATTTGCGCTGCCTGATTCATCGGCAAGTGTCCACCCGGTGAGATCAAAATTCTGATCGGTCCGGTTGTAAATCTCCACAAACTCGGGGCTGCCGGCCTGTAACCTTCTGTAGAGAATTTCATTGATTACAATTTCCTGCGGGCGAACCTCACCAAATTCGAGATAGCGAACTGAGACGGTTACCGGCTGCATCACATTACCAAAAATATCGCTGATATTTTGTACAGTGATCTCATACAGCCGGTCATTTTCCAGCTCACCACTCACAAATAAGATTACGTCGTTGCCGTCCAGCCCAACCATCGAAACGGGTATTGAAGGGGCAATGGAATAGTTTGAAGCCGTAAGCGCTGATTCGGAATCGAGCTGCTTGCTGAACCGAAGCCTGAAACCCAGATCCTTAAACTGAGCTGCACTCAGCAGAACCGGTGGTTCATTATCCGGTTTTACATCGTTTGGCAAACCCGGGGTGCCCAGAAGTTCATTGGCCGACTCTTCCCAGTTCTCGGCAATAGTGGCAGGTACTTCCGTGCTGATACGTTCCAAAGCCACGCCGTTCCCTCCCCAGATCGACGGTACGTACTCAAGTGAATCAGCCGGTACATTGGTATCTGTGAAAAGGCGGATTTGGTCGGGCACAGTTGCTGTGAAGTTTGGAAAGTTTGACAATTCGAGATAATTCCGCTCTCCAAAAATCTCAGCCATGCGCTCTTCATCTTCCGTAATAACAATAAACGCTCCCGGTTCTAAAAGCAGGTCAACTTCCGAAATTATTCTTCTTGGTTCCGATGAAATCTGACGCCTTTGCAACCGCCAGTTGCGAAGATTCAGCAATTTATCTGAATTGTTAAACAGCTCAACATACCGCACATACCCCGTGGGCGGACGATACATAAACTCGTTGATCACAATATCTCCATCTTCAAAATCATCGAATACGGTAAACACAAACTGAGAATTGTCCTCAATCTGAAATCCGCCAAGTGTGCGGATGTTGTTGATGGTGAGTGTGCGGGTACCGATTGCAAAATTAGTTTCGAACTCAAGAATCACTGCATCCGATTCTTCAAAAACCACATTTGAAGGGTTGGTGCCATTCACGGAAAAGTTAGCGGCAACCAGGTCATCTTCCCTGATATTTGCATTGAACAGTACCTCAACCGACCTGCGTGAAATGGCCTGAACGGTGGTTGCCGAGAGCTTGAAATTCCTCTCAACTTCATTTTGAGCTCCGGGAGTACCGAACAACTCATTGGGCGATTCGCCCCAGTTTTCACGAAAAAGCGGTGATCGATCGGCTCGCCGCCTTTCAAGGGCCACGCCGGTTCCGCCCCAGGTCGGGTTATAGCGAAGGGAATCCATCACCACACCCAGGTTATTTTCAATTACAATTTGATCTCCGCCATTTTTCAAAGCAGAAAGATTGCCACCTGCATTAACGAAGCTGATATCCGGAAATATTGAGAGCAGGTTGGTATTGGGTACAATTACGATGTAGGAGTTTGGCGGTACAATAGTTTGCTGATTGGTGATAATGCGCCGGGTTCCGGTGTCGTTCGCCTGCCGCCAGCCCGCAAGATCAACAGCCTTGCTGCTTCGGTTAAACAGCTCGATGTAGCGCGAATAATCGTCCGGCTCGTTGTACATAAACTCATTGATCACCACATCGCCCGGTTCAGCCTGTTCAATTTCGTAAAATGTGAACTGCGCCTGCGCACTGCTCAGCACATACCCGAAAATATCCGGTATGTTGGTTACTGTAATGGTATAGGTTGTGCCGGAATTCATGTTACCGCTGAGAATGAGCAGTGTCGTAAATTGGTTTGTGAATTCAAGCCCGGCGATGTTCAGGCTGCTGCTAATGTCGAAGTTGTCCGTTGATATCG
Source organism: Balneolaceae bacterium (assembly GCA_007135335.1). GTDB lineage: Bacteria > Bacteroidota > Rhodothermia > Balneolales > Balneolaceae > Rhodohalobacter. The sequence goes on along the minus strand of SLJB01000015.1, from coordinate 29,184 downwards.
CCTCCAGATTAAGCGAACCTGAGAATTGAACAGATACCGTATCCGCACTCACAAAACCGGCGCTCAGCAGGTGCGGACCCTCATCTTCGGGTTCCACGGTATTCTCTGCACCGGGTGTACCCAGCAGTTCTGCCAGGGATTCGCCCCAGTTATTCTGGTTATTCTCAGGAGCGCTTAAACTCCGTCGTTCCAGCGCCATACCATTCCCTCCCCATGAGGATGGCATATACTCGATAAACTGCTCCACATCCCCATCCGGGGTTATCAGTCGAATCTGGTCGGCCACAGTTTGGGTAAATCCGGGGTAATTGCTCATCTGAACCCACGGGCCTGATCCATAAATCTCCTCGAGTAATTCCTCGTTTGGAGTCAGTACAATATACCCGCCGGGCTGGATTGCAAGGTCAGTATCGCTGAAAACCCCGCCATTATTTGGTGCTTCCTCGGTCCTGCGAAGTTCCCAGTTTCTCAGGTTAATCAGTCGGCCGGAGACATTATAAATCTCTACATAGCGAACAAACCCTGATGCCGGCCTGTACATAAATTCGTTGATGACAATATCACCGCTCTGAAAATTGTCAAACACCAAGAAGGTGTATTGCGCGTTGTTTGCGATCAGAAACCCTCCAAATGTGCGGATATTATTGATGTTCAGTGTACGCTCTCCTCTTGCCAGATTTGAACTGAATTGAAGCAATACCTCATTTCCACTTTCACGTATTACAGCTGATGGGTTTGTACCATCAACCGAAAAATTTCCGGTAACAGCATCACTTTCCCTGATCTCTGCATTAAAGACCACCCTGACTTCCTGCCTGCTGAGTGCTTCCACTGTTTCAGCTACAAGATTGAAGCTTGAATCCACCTCGTTAGGCGCACCCGGTGTGCCCAGCAATTCGTTTGGTGATTCTGCCCAGTTTTCGGAAAATTCCGGGGAGAGATCGATTCTGCGACGCTCAAGGGCAACGCCGTTACCTCCCCAGATTGAGGGATTGTAATCTAAAATCTCAACAATATCGCCCTCACTGTCGATCAGGCGGATCCGATCACCGGTTGTTTGTGTGAGGCCGGGGTAGTTGTTCATCTGCAGCCACGGGCCTTCACCAAAAATTGATTCAAGCAGTGAAGCGTTGGGCGTAATCACGATAAACCCGCCCGGTTCAATGGGCAGATCAAACCGGCTGAAGGAACCCCCGTTTGAGGTTGCCCCTTCTGCTCTGCGTAATTCCCAATCTTTCAGATTTAGAAATCGGCCGGATACGTTGTGAATTTCCACGTAACGCGGATAACCATCGGGCGGGCGATACATAAATTCACTGATTACAATGTCTCCGGGCCGGTATTCATCAAACCGGAAAAATTCAAATTCCGAGTTCACCTCAAGTTCCCAGCCATCTGTAATACTGGTTAATCCATTAGCAACAATTACGTAACTGCCCACATCAAACGAATGGCTGAATGTGAGGCGGAGAGTTTCTGAGTCGATAACACTCACTGATGCTGGAGACGTGCCATCAGAAAGCTCAAAGTTAGATGTATTGTATGATCCGGGCTGATCCAAAGGCAGAGAGAACTGAATACGCAACTCTGTGGAGCTTTCAAGTTCGGCCGTCAAAATTCTGAACGGATTCACAAAAGTAAAATTGAGTTGTTGCGTACCAATCACGTTGTTGCCGAAAATGTCGCCTATGTTTTGATACAAGAAGGTGTACTCAAACTGATCACCGAGCTTGTGATCCAGTTCAAATTCAAGGGTACGCTCATTTGAGGTAAAATCTACCGACGTAAACACCGCGTTGTTGTTCAGGCTGAAATTGGACAGCGTTTCGAGAGACTCTTCCGTAAGTGTGCGGGAAAACGTGATTTGTAGTGTTTGAGGTGCAGGAAAAGCTGCTGATAATGCTCGCGGTGCATCTGCCGGTGCAGAAACTGTATTTGGCAGGCCGGGCGAGCCGGTAAGCACGTCTTCCGATTCGGCCCAGTTATCGCGGAACTCTGATGATATATCGAACGAGATGCGCTCGAGAGATACCTCATTGCCACCCCACATGTTCGCGAAATAGGTAAGCCGTTCAATCAACTCACCCTCGTCTGTTTCAAAAATGATACTACTGGATGTAGTGAGGTTTAACGTCGGAAAATTATCCGCTTCAACAAACGTACGTTCACCAAAACGTTCTTCAAAAACAGGTGCACCCCGGGTAAGAACAAGATATTCTCCGGGTGAAATGGCCAGATCACTGTCCACGCTGATATTTTGTCCCGTAAGGGTAAAATTTCGCAGGTTCAGGGTCTTTTGGGAACGGTTAAATATTTCTACATACCGCGGCCGGTCGAATTCGGCTGTGCGCCATGAAATAGGCACCCGGTAGTAAAACTCACTCAACACAAGGTCACCCGGCTCATAGTCTCCGAACAGGGCAAAGGGTATGGCTGTATTTGGCTCGATCTCCCAGCCATCTATACTCTGTATGTTATTAATGATCAATTCCTGATCGCCTTCATCAACGGAGTCGTTAAACGTAATTCGAACTGTATTGTCATTTTCAACGGTTATGTTGTCGGGTGAACCGATTCCTTCAATCACAAAAGCTGATGCTATAACAGAGCCGGCAAGCAAATCCTGTGAAAACGTGAGGATAAATTCTGTAGTGCTTATATTCTCGAAATCTGTAACTTCAAACGGGTTGTCAGCAGTGAAGGCAAGCTCTGCATCACCGGAGAGCGGCCAGCCGAAATCGCTCAACATATTGTTTGTAATGAGGGTATAATCACCTGTAAATAGTGGCAAACTTAGCTCAAGAACCACGATATTGGGATTGGAACTGGCATCATATGAAATCCCTTCCGGATTCCCGATACCGCTTATTTCGAAATTCGATGTGATAAAAATTTCCCCATCAGGCACTTCTGTGAACTCAAGCGTAATTTCATCGCCACGGAACAGATCGAGAGACACAAAGTCAAAATTGTTCACCAGAGTGAACTCAACTGTTGTACCCGCTTCAATTTGCCAACCTTCAACACTTTCGAGATTCCTGATTTCAATGACCTGATCTCCCTCATCCATTGGATTCTCAAACTGCAGCAAAACCACATTCCCCGGTGATGCGGTTACCGTTTGCGGATTTATGGTATTGTTGAGCAGGTAGTTGGATGTATTTCCTCCACCCGATTGGATATCCTGTGAAAAGGTAATTTCAACCTCTGTTCTGCTCAAAACATCAAAATCATCAACCCGGAATGGATTTTCCACAGAAAAATCGAACACATTATCACCTCTAAGAGGCCAGCCCAAATCACTGAAAACATTGTTGATGGTCAGCTCATAATCGCCGATTGGCAGCGGACCGGCGAGGTTCAGGATAACAGTCCGCTCATCAGATCCCGCATCATAGTCTACGTTTTGTGGATTTACAGAAGCAGTTTCCCCATCAGCACGGATTTCGAAGTTAGAATCTATAAGATCGTCACTGTCGGGCACCTCGGTAAACTCAACCAGAATTCGTATAGAGCTGATTACATCAACTGATCCTGCGTCAAAGGGGTTTTCTGTTGTGAACGGAACACCTGTATTCGGTTCTATCTCTTGTCCGTTACTATCTTCCACGTTGTTGATAGTGAGGATTTGATCACCATCTGGAAATACGTTGAAGAATGTTAACCGAATCAAATTGTCATCGGTAAGTTCAGCTGTTTCCGGGCTTCCTATTGCATTGTTTACTGAAAAATCAGCCGGGCTGAATGAAGCAGGATTCAGATCATTTGAAAAGGTGATGTCAAGCACATTTGCCCGGGTTACTTCAATATCTTCAACATGTAACTCTTCTGTAGGTTTGGTGATGATGATGTCGTCAAAAAAATATCCGCTCCTGTTAGCAGCAGAATACCTTGCATACAAACCAAAAAAAACTGACTCGGTATGTGTTCCATCCACAACCGTTCCAGAATCCAAAACCGGACTAGAACCATACCCTTCACTAACATACAACCGCCATTCATCAGCCTGATTTCTGGAAACTCTAACTTGATACCCTTGATTTGCTGTGATAGTTGTATTTGAGTTGAGAAGTGAAGTGCTGTTACCATTATTCAAACGAACTAACTCAAAATTCCCATTACCGGTATGTATAGCATAACCATTTGCATTTCCAGGTGATCCGGCACCAATAATATCCAGCAGATCTGAATCAGACATCAAATAAACATATACTCTGTTTTGGGTTGATGTTGCCGGAACTCGCACGTAAAATTCCCAGCTCCCATAGGCGGTTGGCGAAAGTGTTGAAATCTCAGAACGATCACCAGCTGCGGCATTTAATCTCAATAACGTGTTCCCATTCTCCTGCACAAATGTATAATCTCCTAAATCGCCCGTCCAGACGGGATTTTGGGTGAGGTCTTCGTCTTCAAAATTATCCTGCAGCACAATCTGCCGGGCCAGCAACCCCTGAAAAGAGATCAAAACCAGAAAGGCCAGAATCGTAACAGTCTTATATAAATAGTTCAATGTTTAAACTTTTTAACAACATGTTTATTTTGACTTACCGGAATTAGCAAAATGACTCTGAAGAGACGGCATTAAAAATAACCGGCTCATTTTATTTCCATCCTGCATCACAATATATTTTGTGGTACGTTCAGCTTTTAATGTCTGCACAGTGGTTATATTTAAGAATGTTGGCAATCTCATAGATCCAAAAAAAAGTAATGCAAGTTTTACAGATTCAGGTCTCATGTTTATGAATCCTGGATTCACACTTTTTGACAATGAAAATATTTTACGATACAGACTCATAGATGCCGGAATTTTGATGGTATTATACAGTGCACTGTAAGGAATATGGAAACCCGATGATGAACAAAAATAGAATGAAAAAATCGGGAGTTGTGGGTATCAGCCACAACTCCCGGAAGGACTTTGAGAAGTGTGCTCAAGCACTTCCCAATTTGCTCTTTTTATCGTGTTCTCATCTGTATGAACCGGAAAATCGAAAAACCTTACACTTTTTTTTAAAAAAATCATCATTACATAAATAATAAAAAAACCCGCCAATATAGTGACCAGACACACAATCCCTTTTACGATTTCACACATGCAAAATGGATTTTCTCAGGAGAACGGCCTGCTTCAGATACGTAATGATGAACTTTTGTTCGAATTCGAAAAAGTTGATACGGCAACCGGGCTTCCAAAATTTGGAACTTCTGAAATACATGTACCTTTCAGTGAGATTGAATCCATAATTTTCAGAAAGAAGTGGATAGGTGCCGTTGTGGATGTGGCCACAAAATCGATAAAAGCACTGGAGGATGTGCCGGGAGCAAGTCAGGGACGCTGCACCCTTCAGATTAAACGAAGGGACAGAGCACGTGCCGAGAAAAACATCAGCACGGCAAGGCTCTGGTTATCTGAGTATCGGTTAAAAGAGCTTGGGGAGTGACAATAACTGTTTGAAGAGCTGAACATAAAAAACAGGGCAATTGCCTGATGGCATCGATAGAAAAGATAAATAGCACAAACGGGATGTTTGCGCTATTCAATTCCAGTAATGAGAGTTCAATAAAACCTTTAGCTTATAAAACCTTTGCTTACTAAAAGCTCTGCATTCAGAATAGCCCCTCCGGCTGCGCCCCGAATGGTGTTATGTGCCATTGCGATGTAACTCACATCCATCACATCGCCTGAACGAACTCTTCCAATGGCTGTTTGCATTCCATTTTCGCTGTCGGCATGGAGCCTTGGCTGAGGATATCGCTCATCTTCAAAAATCTCTAATGGAAATTTCGGAGCAAATGGAAGTCCTAAGTCCGCTATCGGGCTCCTCCACGATTTCATTGCCTGTACAACCTCTTTAAAATCGGCCGGACTCTTTTTGAACTTCACATTCACAGTGAGCAGATGTCCATTGATAACCGGCACCCGGGTAGCCGTTGCCTGAACCGGAAATGAGGCGTGTTCAATCTTTCCATCTTTGAGTTTACCCAGCAATTTAAGTGGTTCCTCTCGAATTTTAGACTCTTCACCGCCAATAAACGGAATTACATTACCCAGAATATCGAGACTCGGCACACCGGGATACCCCGCACCTGAAATTGCCTGAAGTGATGTAACCACAACAGACTCAATCCCGAAATGATCGTTCAGAGGTTTCAGGCTCATCGTGAGTGGAATGGCCACACAGTTAGGATTGGTTACAATCCAGCCGGAGCCGTCTGTGGTAAAAGTCTGGGTTTTAATAAGTTCAATATGATCGGGATTTACCTCGGGCACAAGCAGAGGTACGGTTGGATCTGTTCGATAGTTCTTGGCATTGCTTATGACCGGTATTCCGGCCTTGGCAAAATCGCCTTCAATTTCGGTTGCAACCGAAGAGTCCAAACCGGAAAACACAAAATCAACATCTTCAAACTGAGCTGACATACAGTTTCGTACCACCCTGTCTTTCACATTGTCGGGCATTGGTGTGCTCTCAATCCAGTTGGCCGCTTCCTGATATGCTTTTCCGGCCGACCGGTCTGATGCTCCAAGTGCCTTAATGGTAAACCATGGATGATTCTGTAACAAACGAATAAACTTTTGACCAACTGCCCCGGTTGCCCCGAGAATCCCAACATTAAACTGTGTCATTTTACTATCTAAAATCTGTGGTTCGTAATAATTACTTTTTGTCTCTTCAGTACTCTTCAGTTTTAACTTTAATTATTCTGAATTTTTCCAAACCTCAAAAATAGCAAATCATAGGGACAATAGATTCATCATAGGCAATAAAATTGCTATCTTTCCAGCTTAATAGAATTTAGAAAACCAGAAAAAGCAACATGCCTGTTACTCATTTAGACAGCCTCGATAAAATCGTATCCCTCTCGAAAGCCCGGGGGTTCATCTTTCAGTCATCCGAAATTTATGGCGGACTTGCGGCCGTTTACGATTACGGTCCGCTTGGTGTTGAACTGAAACGAAACATCCAGACTGCCTGGTGGAAAGCGATGACACAGGCAAATGATAACATTGTTGGAATTGATGCGGCCATCTTTATGCACCCAACCGTATGGAAAGCAAGCGGCCATGTGGACGGGTTCAACGACCCGATGATCGACGATAAGCAGTCGAAAAAACGGTATCGTGCCGATATGCTGATAGAACAACATATCCTGAAACTGCGCGAAAAAGGTAAAAATGAGAAAGCGGATGATCTTCAAAATCAGCTTGATACAACAGGTACCCGTAAAGGATTGTGTGAAGATCTCTACGCCATCATCATGGAAGAGGAGATTCGTTCGCCCGATTCCGGTGCGTTCGACTGGACCGATGTTCGCCAGTTCAACCTGATGTTTAAAACGCATTATGGAGCAATAGCCAAAGATGATGATGATGCAATTTATCTGAGACCGGAAACTGCACAGGGTATTTTTGTGAACTACAAAAATGTGCTTGATACAGCACGTGTTCAGGTTCCTTTTGGAATTGCACAGATCGGAAAAGCTTTCCGGAATGAAGTGGTAGCCCGACAATTTGTATTCCGCATGAGGGAATTTGAGCAGATGGAGATGCAATATTTTGTAGAGCCTGGAACCGATGGGGATGAATATGAAAAATGGCTTGAAACCCGGATTGCATGGCATAAAAGCATCGGGATACGTGAGGAGAACTTACGGGTATCGCCCCACCCAGATGATAAACTTGCCCATTACGCCCGCGCTGCAGCTGACATTCAATACAAGTACCCGATAGGCTGGCAAGAAGTGGAGGGAATTCACAACCGGTCTGATTTTGACCTTAGCCAGCATCAGGATTTTTCCGGTAAAAAAATGGAGTATTTCGATCAGAAAAATCAGCAACGATACATTCCCTATGTAATCGAAACCTCAGTTGGGCTCGACAGAACCGCACTGATGGTACTCTGTGATGCCTACCGTGAAGAGGATGTGGACGGCGATAACCGAACCGTTCTGAAACTTCATCCCAAACTGGCACCTACAAAAGTGGGAATTTTTCCGCTGATCAAAAAGCCGGAATTACAGGATCTGGCTCACAAAATTGAAACCGATCTGAAAGAAGATTACACCGTTCTCTATGATGAGGCAGGCTCAATCGGTAAGCGATACCGCCGGCAGGATGAAGCGGGAACTCCTTTCTGTGTAACCGTAGATTTTGACGGGGTAGAATCGGAAGGGCCGGATACGGTTACTATTCGCTACCGTGATAACATGAATCAGGAACGGGTTTCAGTAGATCAGTTACACAACGTAATCCGTGAAAGCATGAAAAACTGGAAAGCTGAATAATGACCTGCTTGCAAAACGGATCTCAGATTCGTTTTGCAAATTTTGTTCCGATCAGTATGAACCGGTCTCTTCTAACCCTTTGAGCCATCGTAAAATAGAATCAGCAAAGCCGGGTGAAAAGGATCGCTCGAGCATTCCATATTCTCCGGGCAATCCGGTATTGGCTTTTTGAAACAGGTGGTTGGCTTCAGGAATTACAGTTATATGCATCTGAAGGCCAAATTCAGCAAGTAGCTCTGCCGCTTTAGCACTGTTTGTTGCAGCGGCTACCTGCACATCCTTCTCCCCAAAAAGTACCAACATAGGTACGGATATTTCTGATATCTTTTCTGCCGTGTTAAAATCTATCATTGATTTAAACCAGCGGCTTTTAGCGGCTGAAAGCTGGCGATTAATCTGACTCTGTATAAATGACGTCATATCGCCCAAAGCTGCGCGCTGCTGTTCCGGAAGCTGATTGATCTGCTCTTCGAGACGATCTGCGAGATTCTGTTCAATTTCATTCCAGTCTCCTTCTGAGCGAACCACATCATAAATCTGCTGCTGAAAATTCAGGTTTGTTTTCAGAACCTCTTCAGATACACCGGATGATTGTGACAGAAGTACAATCTGTTCGTTAATGATCTCATCACCTTTCAAAAAAGGACTTGCCATGAATACGATACCATCCACATCTGCTTTATCTGCTGCAAGAGTTGCAACCATTCCACCCTGGCTATGGCCAAGAAGCACAAACCCGGAAAATTGATCCCCAAAATTCCGGCTTAGATATTTTAAAATATCTGCAAGGTCTTCTCCCAGATCTTCAATTGTTGCGTCCTGATCACCTTCTGACATTCCAATACCTCTGTCATCAAAACGAAAGGATGAAAACCCATTTCTGTAAAGTATATCGGAGAGTTCCCTGAACACCCGAAACCCTGCAATATTTTCATCACGGTCTTGCAAACCAGAACCTGAAAGCAGAACCACAATGGGTGAATCCGGATCTCTTAGCAGCAGACTGCCGCTAATTTGCCCGGCACGCGTTTCAATCAGAAGCTCCTGTTCCGACATTTCAGTCCGGATACCTTGCAAAGAGACCCTTTTTTTCAGAGTGAAAGGAAATTGCTCACCAAGCTGCTCAAATTCACCCATAATGTGGGGTTCTCCATTGTGAATCCGCCCATTAAATACAGCCGCACCCGTGCCTGTCTGAAACTGGAAAACGATTGCACCATCCTCAAATTCAACAACTTCAATTGGCAGATTAAATGCATTTTGCTGCGGAATATCCAGAGAACCGTCTAAAATACCATCACTGTAAGAAAAAGTGATATTGATAGTCAGCTGCTCATTTTGAATTTCTATAAAACCAGTCCAGTTGCCCTGAATATCCGTTTTATTCTGACCAAATGGCTGTAGCAATAAAAGCAGTAAAAAGAATAGATGATGAAGCATGTATCGTATAAGTAGAAGTGAATTTGAGCATATCTGAATTAGAATTGAAAATATGCTTTATTACGCCCATTATCCATTGATACTTTATCTGAATTCATGATAATGGATTCAGATAAAGTATCATCTCATCATAAAAAAAGCCCGGCAGTACCGGGCTTTGAAAGGTTTTACAGTAAAACAGATATCTTAGAAATCGGGATTGGCTACACCAATGATTCCGCACCCGATTCTGCCTCCGGCATCACCAACTGGCTGTGACTGCAGATCATCTCGCTGTTCGTGAACAATTACTGCATAGCCAACAATAGAATGCACTCCGTTCAGTTTCAGGTGAGTATCCACAAAATCTACTGTGGCAACACCGTTTTCATCAGCGGGAAGATTTCCGAGGTCTCCCATGTGGCGCTCGGTGTCCGTTGGAGCACCATGTGGCATATCTGTCGGGTTAAAATGCCCGCCCGCAGACATCGCTGCAGAATCACGGCAATCGCCATATTCGTGTACATGAAAACCATGCAGTGTTTCAGAACCTAATCCGATAATTGCAGCCTGAACACGAACACCTTCATTAGTTTGTGTGAATGTTACCACACCTGAAGCTTCATTTCCTTCTGTGGGGTGGATAACAACAGTAGCTATTTCGGTATCGGGGCCTTCATAAATTTCTTCTACTATCTCCTCCTGCACGCATGCTGTAAGCAGTAAAAAAGAGAATAATGTTATTAGTAAATATCTCATTGGGAACAAATTATTTAGTTAAAGTTACTTATGTAACACAGCTTTCTATTTTGGCATTCACTCGAATTCAGAATTCAGTAAACTGAAAACCATTCCGCAATGAGTGAACCTGCATAAAGGCTGTATGTTTCGTCCGACAGCAAGTGGTCGGCTTTATGTAACGATACAAAACTTTTGGGATGTTTGGCATTTTTATAAATGTCTGCGGCATTATCAATTCCGACGGTTTCATCGAGCGGGGCGTGCATAACTAAAAGTGCTTTGTTCAGGTTTGTGATGAAATCATCCATTTTCGTCTTTTCGAGATCATCCAGAAACTGTTTTTTTACTTTAAATGGCCGCCCGGCTAGCTTTACCACAGCCTCGCCATCTCTCTCAATCTCCTCTTTTTTTGATTCAAAATGCTTTTCCACATGCCTCGGCTCCGAGGGCGCCCCGATGGTTACAACAGCTTTCACAGAATCTATTTTACCGGCTGCCTGTAAAACAGCAGCGCCGCCAAGCGAGTGCCCGATTAAAATAACAGGCCCCCCTGTACGTGATTTCATAAAATCTGCGGCGGCAATCAAATCGTCAATATTTGAGCTGAAATTTGTGTTGGCAAAATCACCTTCACTTTCTCCAAGACCTGTAAAATCAAACCGAAGAGTTTCAATACCTTTTGAAGCAAGTGCTTTTGTGATGTTACCAACTGCCCTCAAATTTTTTGAACAGGTAAAACAGTGCGCAAACAACGCACAGGAGATTACATCACCTTCCGGCATATCAACTCTGCCTGAAAGTTTTTCTCCCAGTGCACTTTTAAACTCTACTTTTTCTGATTTCATCTTATTATTCCGTTTAACATGCATGTAACCTGACAAAATACGCCCGGTCATAAAATCTTTTTAAAATCCGCAACTTTTTTCCGGCTAATGGTCAGTCTCCTTAGCACTTGCGTTTCTTGATACATACGAGAGTTGCTAAAAGATACCTTCTCCCACTCTTTACAGCTCGCATGCACTTCCTTAAGCTTACCGCTGCTATTCAAGGGCTCAATAAATCGTGGTTCCATCCCTCCGCCCGGCATTATTATTACATCATTACCGGCCAATTCGAGCATCTTCATAATTGTATTCAGCCCTTTTTCCACACCCTCTTCGCCGCCAGATGTTAGAATTCGTTTAAAACCGCAATCGGCAATAACCCCTACCGCTTCAAGCGGATCTCTGCACACATCAACCGCACGGTGAAATGTGCAGGGTTTTTCACCTGCTTTCCGGATTAGTTTACGGCAAGCTTTCTCATTCACTCCACCATTCTCCTTCAATATACCGAAAACAAAACCATCAGCTCCGAGTCTATCGAGAATTTCAATCTCTTTTTCCATCACAGAGATTTCAACCTCAGAGAAGACAAAATCACCTCCTCTGGGACGAATCATCACAAAAATGGGAATATTTATCCGACTCTTCAGAAAGCTGAGCATTCCGGCACCCGGTGTCTCCCCACCTTCCTGAAATGATGAACAGAGTTCAATTCTGTCCACTCCGAACTCCGCGGCTTTTAGAGCGGCTTCTGCAGTAAATACAGGGGTTTCAAGTTTCATTGTTCACGGCTTATTGTGTGCGATCTGTGGTTCATGGTGCAAAGTTAATCCATAAACCTGCTTTTGGAATCCTGCATTCTGTTTCCACTCTCATCATGCACGGCAAAATTAAATCCGGGATGAACTGCGTAACCTCCATATTCGCCATCTTTGTTTACTGCGATAAAACCGGCCTGCATATCTTCAATTCCATCTTTATTCTTCTCAATCAGCCTGCCCACCACCTCTTCACAAGCATCCTGAGGGGATCTGCCTTGCCGCATCAGCTCTACCACAAGAAAACTGCCGCAAACTTTTATGATGGTTTCACCCATACCCGTTGCCGTAGCTGCACCTACATCACTATCTACATAAAGCCCTGCCCCGATGATGGGACTATCTCCCACTCGTCCGTGCATCTTATATGCCAGACCGCTTGTTGTGCATGAACCGGCAAGATTTCCATCTGCATCCACACCCACCATACCAATGGTGTCGTGATTTTCGATGTTAATAATGGGCCGGTATTCAGCCTCTTCAAGCCACTCCAGATACGCCTCTTCCGATTCAGGATGGAGAACTTCCTCCTCAAGCGGCATCCCCTGAGCTATGGCAAACTGACGCGCACCTTCACCGGCAAGCATCACGTGCGGAGTATTCTCCATAACTTTTCGAGCAAGTGTGATAGGATGTTTAATCTGCCGAACAAAACAGACCGAACCGCAGTCGCCATCTCCTTTCATAATCGATGCATCAAGAGTTACTATACCCTCTCTGTCGGGGAATCCATACAAACCAACCGATCTGCTGGCGGGATCTGCCTCCGTAATCTTGACTCCTTCCTCCACGGCATCGAGAATGGAACCTGTTTGATTCAAAGTTTCCCACGCTTTTTCATTTGCTGCAAGGCCGTGGTTCCAGGTTGAGAGAATCAATGGTTTTCTACCGGTTACTGCTTGCCTTTTATTCCGGAAAAATACTGTCCCTTGCCGAATGGTACCCGGTAGCAAAAGTGTGGATGTAAGAAGAGATTGTTTAATGAATTTTCTGCGGGTGGACATGATTGTTGAGTATTAAAATTCAAGAAGACGGTACAAAATAGATGAAAACTTTTATGAATCCATGTTTTTGTAGTGAAAACGGTATTATTTTTCAGTTACATAAACTGATACGTAAAAATTTCAGAATGGAACAGTAAAATTTTATCTTTTTTAACATTATTAGCTCACTCTTTTGTTCTGCTTTAGATAAGTTTGAAGGTTACTAAAATTTAAATTCACATCTATCAATCGAACATGACTAAAATTTACCAGATACTACCGGTAATGTTTCTGTCTTTTCTCTTGGTTACGGGCTGCAGTACATCGCAGACTGCCACAGAACAGGAAAGTACGCAAACACCGGAGAGACCACGCATGGGAGCGCCATCAGGCAATAATGCCATTAAAGCGTTTTCAGAAGTTATAAAAGACAGCGCTGAAAAAGATGAAGGGCTTTTTAACGTTTACAAAGACGATTCAAAATTCTATTACGAAATTCCTGACTCCCTGCTTGGCCGGGAGATGCTCATGGTTTCGCGAATTGCAAGAACTGCCGATGGGATTCTCTACGGCGGTATGCGAAATAACAATCAGGTACTCCGCTGGGAAAAACGCGATAAAAATATTCTGCTGCGGCGTGTTTCATTCAGCAATACAGCCAGTGATTCACTCCCGGTTTACGAAGCCGTTCGTAACTCCAACTTTGAGCCGATTATCGCATCATTCAGCATCGAGGCGCTCAATGAAGACAGTACCGGCTCCGTAATTGATGTAACCAGTCTTTTCACATCAGATGTGCCTGCACTGGGCTTACCACAACGCTTCAGAACTCTGTATCAGGTTCGCCGGGTAGATGGAACCAGAACATTTATTGAAGGAATCAGAAGTTTTCCTGAAAATGTAGAGGCGAGACATATTCTCACCTACGAAGCAGCTAACCCGCCATCAAATTCTGATGCAAATACGATCTCACTTGAGATCAATCACAGTATGATCTTAATGCCCAAAAAACCTATGCAGCCACGCCGGCCGGATGCCCGTGTTGGGTATTTCACAGCCAGCCAGGTTGACTATGGCACCGAAGAGCATCGCGCAAAACCGGTTCGCCATGTAACAAGATGGCAGCTTGTACCTAAAGATAAAGAGGCCTATCTGCGGGGAGAACTCGTGGAACCGGTAAATCCAATTGTGTTTCACATAGATCCTGCCACCCCCGAACAATGGAGGGAATGGCTCATTAAAGGTGTGGATGACTGGCAGGTAGCTTTTGAAGCCGCCGGATTCAAAAATGCCATTTATGGCAAAATGGCTCCAACACCTGAGGAAGACCCCGAATTTAGCCTCGAAGATATTCGCTACCCGAGTATCCGGTATTTTGCCTCTCCAATACAAAACGCATTCGGACCTCATGTTCACGATCCGCGATCCGGACAGATTATGACTTCCGCCATCGGCTGGTACCATAACGTAATGCGTCTTCTGAGAAACTGGTATTTTATCCAGACAGCAGCAGCAAACCCTGAAGCACGTGCCACTCAGTTTGATGATGACGTAATGGGTGAACTCATTCGTTTTGTCTCTGCACATGAAGTAGGCCATACACTCGGCTTGCCGCACAACTTCGGCTCTAGCTATGCTGTCCCGGTTGATTCGCTTCGTTCACCAACCTACACGGCAAATCACGGCACTGCGCCATCCATTATGGATTATGCCCGCTTTAATTACATTGCCCAACCGGGAGATGGTGTTACTAACTTCTTCCCTGCCGTGGGTGAGTATGACAAATGGGCCGTTAAATGGGCATACACATGGTTTGGAGACATGCCGATCAAAGAGCAGGAAAAAATTCTGCACAAGTGGACAACCGAGCGTGCTGATGATCACCGCTATTTCTTTGGCAGCCAGACCGGCAACCCCATCGATCCGCGTTCAAACCGTGAAGACCTGGGCGATGATGCCATGAAAGCCAGCTATT
This sequence comes from Balneolaceae bacterium, assembly GCA_007135335.1. Taxonomy (GTDB): domain Bacteria; phylum Bacteroidota; class Rhodothermia; order Balneolales; family Balneolaceae; genus Rhodohalobacter. The sequence goes on along the minus strand of SLJB01000015.1, from coordinate 14,135 downwards.
ACGGAATCAATAATCTTGAAGTTATTACTGAAAATCTTATTGACTGGATTTCTACTGAAGGGGAAGATTTTTCTGAACTGTCAGAAATTTACACTCAAATTCTCGTTCAATGGGGACGATACATGGGGCACGTAACTCCTTATGTTGGCGGCGTCTATGAAACTGATAAAACCTTCGATCAGGATGGATCTGTTTATGAGCCTGTAGAGGCCTACAGACAGAGAGAAGCAATGGAGTTTCTTGCTGAGTATGCATTCAGTGATCCAACATGGGTACTGAACAGTGATATACTTTCAAGAATAAATCAGGCTGATTTTATCGATAGTTATCGTGGCCGCCAGGTAAGCGTTCTGAACAGCCTTCTGGATGCTTCCCGCCTTGCACGTCTCATTGAGTATGAAATTCGTGGAGAAGACACCTACTCACCTTTCGAGTTTATGGATGATCTAAGAAACGCAATCTGGAGCGAGCTGAATAATAACTCAGCAATTTCTGTCTATCGCAGGAACCTGCAGAGAGCGTATGTTGAGCGAATGGAAACATTGATGACTGACGAGCTGGACGGTGTTCCTGCACAGTTCCGGCAGTTTATGGGTATCACTAACGTGAACGTAAGTCAGTCAGATATTCGCCCGATTGTTCGCGAGCAGCTCGAGATTCTTCACAGAGATGTAAAAAGCACAGCCTCGAGTGTGAGAGACAGATCAACCAGAATTCACCTGAATGATCTTGACAGAAGAATTGACGACATTTTAAATCCCTGATTTTTAATAGACGGGTCTTAAAATTTAAAAGCCATCTCTGCAACTGCAAAGATGGCTTTTTTTTTGAGTTAAAATTCTAAAAGAGAATTAGCAGGAACGTGGGTTCGAGGTAAGGCTTTGTTGAAGAGTGTCTCTCCGCGTGAGGCGCGGGGCAACGCTTAAGCCTTCTGCTATTTCAGCAGTCATTACATCACTCAAATCATGTGACATAACTTTGCCGGGTACTAACTGCCAAGTTCAAATATGAATAAGCTGAGAAATGTAGTTCAATTTGATGAAGGATATGCCGGAACTCTAAGCGAGATAACAAGCTCTTTTCTAACTAAGCCAAAAAAACCCGCAGTCGTAAAGACCTGCGGGTTGGTATTGGGAAATTCTAAAGTGGTGTACTACAAAAGCACCGTATCTTTTTGTGGTTTTTTATACCCCTCAGACATAGGTGCACCTGCAGTTCCTTTTTCATACTCCTCCAAAGTGAACTCATCAACCAAAATTGCATCAAACCTGGCCTCTTCAGTCTTTTGAACGATTTCTGCCTCTCCTTTGGTGATGATTCCCTTTTCCAGAGCTGAGGAAAGCTGCTTCAAAACATGGTTCTTTTCAATCTCCTTCGCTTTGGTAGCTTTGTATAGCTTCTTGTACACAGGGAATGACTTTTCTATCTGTTTCATGGCATACTCATATTTTCCAAGTGCTTCTGATCGCGAAAGCGGCAGATAGATATCACTTGTCATTCGATCGCGTTGTTCACCCCTTGTTTGCATTGCCTGCGCAACCTTTTGGCCAAGATCATCAGATGGTTTTTTCCCTATCCGGTTTATTCGTGACCATACGGCAACCGGCCCCCTGAACACCCAGCTTAAACCGGGTACCCTTATCTCTGAATAGATCTCATCAAAAGCAGTCTCAATTCTGTAAAACGCATGCTGCATGGCCCAATCAAAAAAGATGCGGTCTTCTTTTTGATTTCCATCCGCTTCATACCGTCTGAGAGTGGCAGTTGCAAGGAACATCCAGCTCAGAATATCGGCATAACGTCCGGCAATTTTCTCTTTCATTTTCAGGGCACCACCATATGATCCTAGTGCAATATCAGCCATAAATGCAAAGGATGCCGATGCCCATGCCAGTTTACGATAATATGTAGCGGCCGGACCTTTCACCGGTGATTTTGCCAGTCTTCCGCGCGTGATGCTAAGCATGCAAGAGCGGACTTCGTTCTGTGCCACATGGCCAATATGACTCCAGAAATTATCATCAAATTGTTTTACGTCATTGTTCATCAGAGCTTCAATCTCTTTGAGAGCATACGGATGGCTTCTGATGGCACCCTGCCCGAAAATCATCAATGTGCGGGTAAGGATGTTGGCCCCCTCTACAGTAATAGCAATAGGGGTAGAAATGTAAGCGTGAGCAAACAGATTTCTAGGTCCCCTTGAAATACCGGCTCCGCCAACAATATCCATTGAGTCATTAATAATTTCGCGGCCGAGTTCTGTAAAGTTATATTTTGCGATTGCTGTTACAACCGCCGGTTTTGCTCCTTTATCGAGAGCTCCGCAGATATAACCGCGGGCTGCATCCATTATGTATGCATACCCACCTATCCGTGCCATCGGTTCTTCAATCCCTTCAAATTTGCCGATGTTAATACCAAACTGTTTGCGGATTGCTGCATAAGCACCCACAGCCCGAACAGCTAACCTGGCACCGCCAATGGCCTGCGCAGGCAGCGAAATTCCCCGGCCTACTGCCAGTGATTCCATCAGCATTCTCCATCCGTTACCGGCACCCTCTTTACCGCCGATAATGGCATCAATCGGTACAATCACATCCTTGCCACGGGTAGGGCAGTTATAAAACGGCACCCCAAGCGGATCATGCCTTTTCCCAATTTCCACCCCTTTCAAATCACTGGGAACCAGTGCACATGTAATACCAAGATCAGTTCCTTTTCCGAGTAAATTCTCGGGATCATACATTTTAAACGCCAGCCCAATCACCGTAGATATAGCAGCAAGGGTTATGTAGCGTTTGTCCCAGTTTAGTTTCAAGTAGAGTGAGCCGTCATCTCCTTTGAAAACCTCACCACGGCTCTGCATGGCCCCTGCATCAGACCCTGCATTGGGTTCCGTGAGTGCAAAGCATGGCATTTCCTCGCCTTTTGCCAGACGCGGTAAATAATGCTTTTTCTGCTCATCGGTGCCGTAATGCATCAGTAACTCGGCCGGACCCAGAGAGTTTGGCACCATAACTGTGGTTGCAAGCGGGCCGCAGCGTGAGGCGAGTTTTGCAACGATAGCACTGTGTGCGTTTGCAGAAAAACCGTAGCCGCCATACTCTTCTGGGATAATAAGCCCGAAGAAACGTTTCTCTTTTAAATATTTCCAGGTTTTTTCATCAAAATCTTTTCTCTGATACAGCTCCCAGTCAGACACCATTGAACAGAGTTCATCAACCGGTCCCTCCATAAAAGCTCTTTCAGCTTCTGTTAATCCCGGGTAAGTCTCCTTAGCCAGTTTTTTGAGATTTGGTTTGCCGGAAAAAAGTTCACCTTCAACCCAAACTGTACCGGCATCAATGGCGGTTTGTTCTGTTTCTGATATAGCCGGCAGAATGTTGAGGGCATCCAGCATCTTCATAATAGGGCCGGATAATAGTATCCTCCGCAAAGGTTTTACATTAAAGAGAATCACAAATAATGCGTAGACGGCAATAAGCCAAACAGGTGCATTAAAGCCGATTAAAGCAGCGAAACCGGCAACCGCCCAAACCCAGAGAGACATGCCCCTATACGCCATAATCACATAAACAATCAATACAGCCCCGATGGATACCCATAAAGGCAGCCCCTGAAAAAAAGCAACATCCTGAATTAATGATTCCATAAAATCCTCCTGTTATGCCGGTGTTTTTTGAATAATAAATCCCTGTATTATGTGATCAACAGCCTGATCAATAAACTTTTGCTGCGGTATCCGGGTATCCAGTCTCCTGTTCAGAATTACCGATACCACTCCATGTATCTGTGCCCAGATTGTATATGCGCAGATCAGCGGATCATCCACATCAATCAGACTGTTTGCTTTTCCATCGCTGATAATCCCCGCGAGCAGCTCATATGCATTACGCACTTCATTAAACTTTTCCCGGGGATATTTAGGCATCTCCTCCGGACGTACCATATAAATAATCTCATACTCCTTGGGATGTTCAAGTGCAAAACGGATATAAGCCCGCGCCATCTCTTCAAGCTGCTGTATAAATCCTTTTGACGGATCCATAACCTCAACCAAAACTTCTTTGAGATTGTGTATGCTCTCCTCAATAAGTGCGAGAAGAAGATCATCTTTGTTTTTGAAATGAAGGTAGATGCTTGTAGCTGTAACATTAGCACGTTTTGCAATACGCCTCATCGACATTTTACTGAACCCGTCTTTGATTAAGAGATCCTTGCTGACATCCAAAATTTCTTTGCGTAATGACATATACGGTAAGGTTAACACTGTTAAGTAAACAGTTTTAATTTATCAAAATTGTGATGAATGTCAAGTGGGAGCTTACTTTCTGCAGCAGAAAAGCCTGGATTTTTACAATAAAATGAAATCTGAGAGCTGCTGATAATACTTTCAAAAAAATCAACGAATGAAAGCCGGCAAATATTCAGCACGTACTTCACAGCTAACAGAACCATTCCTGAAAGGTTTTCAGCTAGTTCAACCGGAATGATACATAGTGAATAGTTTTCCCTTCCTTCAGATGCATCTTTTCGTAGTAGGTTTGAATAGAGGTAAGCAGTTCGTGCTCAGGAGCTTCATGATAAACATCATCAATTTTCTCAATAATCTTCAGATTCTCTTTATTGATTACTTTCAGCGAATACTCATACAGAACTTTTGAGTCTGTTTTTACATGTATAACGCCACCCGGTTTTAGAATGCTTTTATAAATATCTAAAAATTTTGGCGAAGTCAGTCTTTTTCTCGCTTTTTTCAAATATGGATCAGAAAACGGAATCCAGATCTCTTCTACTTCATTTGTTGAGAAATAATTTTCAAGATGATCGATGAATGCGCGAAGAAACCGCACATTCCCGATATTTTCATCAAGAGCCTGTTTTGCACCTACCCATAAACGCGGTCCTTTTATGTCAATTCCAACAAAATTTCTGTTGGGATATTTTTTTGCAAGACCTAATGAATACTCTCCTTTTCCGCAGGCCAGCTCGAGAGTAATGGGATTTGCATTCGCAAATTCAACAGTACTCCAGACTCCTTTCAGCTCATGCTCCTTCTCAAAATCTACATATTGTATCACATTGGGAAAGCGTTCAACATCCTCAATACGACCTAGTTTATTTTTCTTTCCCATTCTTTATGGCTGCAGCCGCATCTGTTCCCAATCTCCGTTCTTATTTGTATACCGGATTCTGTCATGGAGTCGTCCAGGCCTTCCCTGCCAGAATTCTATCTGATCAATGTATAATTCATAGCCTCCCCAGAATGGTGGTTTGGGAATCTCTATATCATCATATTTTTCTTCTTCTTTTTGGAACCGTTCTTCAAGCTCTTCTCTTCCGCTTGCAGACCTGCTCTGTTCCGATGCCCATGCACCTATTTTGCTCCCCCGTGGGCGTGATTTAAAATAGGCACTACTCTCCTTCTCGCTCATTATTTCAACGTGTCCGCGTATTCTCACTTGCCTCTCAATTTCAGGCCACCAAAAAACAACTGAAGCATACGGATTGCCGGCCAGTTCTCTTCCTTTCTCACTTTCATAGTTTGTAAAAAACTGGATGGAATTCTCTTTTATGCCCTTCATTAAAACATATCGAACATTGGCATGACCATCGGCATCGGTTGTAGCAAGCGCCATTGCATTTGGCTCATGGGTACCCGATTGTACGGCTTCATCAAACCACTCTTTAAATAAGGTAATGGGATGCCCGGGTAATTCTTCTTCCAAAAGACCCCCTTTTGTGTAATTTTCGCGGAGAGACGAAACATCTCTCTTAACTTTTTCAGCCAAAATACTCCGGTTCGTTTCCTTTTTTCCATTTTATGTTGCAACCAATGCTCGGAATCTGTTTTTCGGGAGAAGGTTTACCTTCCAGAAGGCGATCCGTTGCCTGTCTGAGATCTTCACCCGTAGGCTGAATCTCATTCCTGGGCCGCGCACTGTCGAACTGTCCTCGATAGTAGAGCTTAAAATTTTCATCGAAAAGGAATAAATCCGGTGTGCAAGCAGCTTTGTATGCCTTGGCTGCTTCCTGTAACTCATCGTAGAGATAAGGAAATGCATAGCCATATTTTTCGGCATCCTCTTTCATTTTCGAGGGGCTGTCATCCGGGTAATTTTCCACATCATTTGAACAGATTGCAACCACTGCAACATCCTCAGGCATATAATCTGCTGCATAATTTGCCAAATGTTCTTTAATCAGTTTTACATAGGGGCAGTGGTTTGAAATAAACATCACCAAAAGCCCGCGATTGCCTTTATAATCATCACGGGTTACTGTTTTCCCCGTTACGGTATCTTTCAGGGAAAAATAGGGTGCTTCGGTACCGAGCTCGAGCATAGTAGAATTAACTGATGCCATGATAGCCTGAATTTTGAATTTAATTTTAAACTTTCAATAATTCGAACAAAAGATAAATAAATTTCAATCCGTGTTCAGGTCAACAATTATTTCGGTTGCTCAAAATAGAGATAACTGCTTGGTCTGAGGACGCCTGAAGTTCTTTGTATTCAGCGCAACCTTTTGCCCGTTTAAGCCAAGTCTTTTGGAATGAATGGAAAGAAGCTGCATCATCTGCTCACCATACGGACCATCTACACGGAATCTTTCACCAAATTCTGAACGATTCAATTTACCACTTTTCAGAGATTTTAATCGATTCAGCACTTTTTCTTTTCGGTTGGGATGATGATCCTCAAGCCATTTATCGAACAGATCCTTCACACCGTACGGCAATCTCAGATTGACCAGAGAAACCGATTGTGCTCCTGCATTTGCAGATGCTTCCATGATGGGTACCATTTCATCATCTGTTAACCCCGGGACGACCGGAGCAATATTCACATGAACGGGTATTCCTGCTGAACTTAATTCACGCACCGCTTGCAGACGTTTTTGAGGCCTGGATGTTCTCGGCTCCATTGTATCAGTAATGGTTTTATCGAGGGAAGTTATCGACATTAACACCCGAACTGCATTAACTTCGGCCAGTTTCGTAAGCAGATCCATATCGCGGGTAACAAGATAATTTTTTGTGATGATAACCAGCGGATGGCAGCACTCTGCCAGAACTTCCACACATTCGCGTGTAATTTGCAGCTTCTTCTCAATGGGCTGATAGGGATCGGTAACGCCACTCATTACCAGGGTTTGCGGTTTCCATGATGGTTTGGAGAGTTCATCTCGAAGCAATTTTGCAGCATTGTATTTAACCACAATTTTCGATTCGAAATCGAGTCCCGCACTCATTCCAAGAAATTCGTGCGTGGGCCGTGCATAACAGTACACACAGCCGTGTTCGCAACCGCGATATGGGTTTACACTTACATTAAAACCGATATCGGGACTATTGTTTCGGGAGATAATTTGAGTGGTTCGATCCTCAATTAATGTAGTACCCGGATGATTCAGCCTGCCGGTAACCTCATCTACATCATATTCAAGAAGGGTATCGCAAAAACGGTTTCTCGGATTGCCTGCGGCACCACGGCCATGTATTGGTTTCGGCATACATCACACATATATTGTATATATAATGTATGCCGAAATTACCTCTGAGTCAAATCAATCGAGATTTGTTTTGGTTGCATTAAACTGGCCTGAAACGGTAACTGTACCAAGCACAACACAATTTCCATTATCATCAAAGTCGAAATCACTGCCTTTAAATGAGAATGAACCCTTTATGCGATCATTATTCGAACTTTCGATAATGAGTGTGCCGCCTTCATCTTCCGAAACACCCGGACACAGAGCTGATAAGATCGGGGAATACTCCGTTGAATTCGGGCCTACACCGTCAGTATATGTAGCAACAAACCCATCATTGGTGAAGAGGTCATTTCCAAGATCATAGCTTCCGGGTGCAGGATTGCTTATTGGCGAGTTGGACACCTTGAAAAGTGACAACTCATAGGTACTCGGGCCAAGATCATATATATCGATTGTCCAGGTGTGAATACCAAATGCCGAGAAGTTGTAAAACTCAGCTACACCGGTTTTTTGTCCGCTTACTGCACCTGATATGGTGAAGGATGCCTGCCCTTTTCCACCCGGGCCATCATCAGGGCCTGCGGAATTATCTGAGCAGGAAACTGCCATAGTTATTACCAGGCACAGACCCGTCAACAGCAATAAAGCTTTGAATTTATTTTTCTTTTTCATCTTATCCACGTTTAGTTTGTTCATTGTTTTGATATTGCATCAGCCATGACTGGAAGGCATTTCAATGGCTGATAGCATCTATCCGGATATCTATTTGAAACCCGATGAACTAAACGCGAAAAAAAGTTGAGAAACAGTTCATTCGCCGTAACACTTTTTTAAAGACCCTTTTTAATGGAGAATTGCCTTCAGGTATAAAAAAAGTGCGGAAACTGCTAAACTTTGAAGATTACGCCATAATATAAATTTCTAAAGACGGCTTCTGTTAAGATCATGAGAGCATGTAAAATCGTAACTGAGAGTGGATCCCACCAAATCACCAATATCCACGCCGCTCACATTTATCGGGTTTATCAGTTCAGCCTCTCCATTTGCCCCTTCAGGTGAGGCTGAAAAATGCCCTTCGCTCTCCAAAAAATTCGGGTAGTAGAATCTGGCCTGAGAATATTGATGATTTTGATCAAATCTCAGATCAAAAGACCTGCGTCTTGAAAAATCGACAGAAGTTCCACCATCCGGATCACGAAAATAGATTCGTAAGTTAAAATTGTCACCCAAAGCATTCATAATATATTCATCTCCTCTATATCCGCACCGAACCTCATGCAGTGGTTGCGGTTCCGAGCTACCCCAGGAAATGGTTCCAACTACTTCACGTTCTGCCTGATTAGCAGAATCTTGTTGTTGAGTTATCCCATCCTCTCCAATATCTCCACGGGTTTCATCACTATTTGAACAGCCGGCCGTTACGCCTATCAGAATTACTATATAAAGGATGCGAAGTAGTTTGTTATGGTTCATCACGGTTTAGGTTTTTGTTTGTTCTTGATTGTTTTGGTTCAAAATGTTGTTTATCAGGTTCTATCAGAACTGACGAGCCCTTGCATTGAATTCTCCGGTAACTTCTATCTCACCCTGTAATATGCAATTACCTGAATCATCAAAATCATAGTTCGCGGCTTTAAATGAGAATGACCCTGACACTGCCTCGGAACTTGAGCCGGTTATCACCAGGGTGCCGCCTCTGGGTCCTTCATCCACACAGAACAGCCCTGTATCAAATTCCATTGCGTTTGAAAAGCTGCCATTGGGGATATGCGTGTAGATGCCAAAAAATAGGGGCTCACCTTGTTCCTCAAATGGATTTCCCGGTTCAAAGCCAATTTCATAACTACCCGGAGACGGCCGCCGGATTTCATCAAAATCTGTTAATGAAAGCTGCAGTGAGTAAGTTTGCGGACTGAAATCATTAAAGCTTAACTCCCAATAGTGAATGCCCTGCCCCCCGGGCTCGCCGCCATAAAAATCGGCCATTCCCGTTTTTTCACCCTGAACATCGCCGCTTACGGTGAGTGAAACCTGCCCCGGGCTATTATCGAGATCAGGGCCTGAGGAACTATCTGAACAAGCGGCAGCGACAGAAATGACAAAAATGATAATTAACAATCGTGTTTGGATACTTCTAAACATATTTATTTGTGTTATTTTTATTAAGTGTGATTTATAAGAAACTGTTTTCGTACGGCACCGCCCTGAAATTCCCTGACAATTCCACATACCCAAGAAGGTTGCAATCATTCAGGTCGTCAAATCCGGCAACCAGGAAACGAAAACTTCCGGTAACCTGAGAGCTTGATGAACTGCTTATCACAAGCTCGCCTCCCTGTTCAATTGCCTCTTCACAATATTGATCGGTGTATCTGTCTGTTCCTGTAAATGTACCGGAGGTGTACTCATAACCGGCCGTAAAGTTGAAGGGTCTGCCATCTATCTCATAAGTTCCGGGTGTTGGAATACTGAACGGTTCCGTGCGATATCGGGATATATAAAACGCATACGTTTGCGGGCCGCCAAAACCATCCATAAAGATCAGTTCAAAGGCAGTTTCATCTCCCGACTCACCCGGCTGGTAATTAAAAAATGCAGCACCGGTTGACTCACCCTCGGTATCCCCGCTGATGGTGAAGGTAACTTCGCCAAGATCATTGTCTCCGAATTCAGTACCCGATGAGTTATCTGAGCAACCGACAAATAATACCCCTGTGAAGAAGAGGAGCATCAGTACAAATTTGATCGAAGTGGATATCATCTCTAAAACCCGTATTAAATTGTTCATAGAATAAAGTTTATTTTGAAAAACCCTGTCTTTACGGAATAGTTATCAAAAGGGCTTAAGAAAAGGGGTTTGCTCAAAATTACTAATCTGCTAATGCTTTTGTTAATTGGCGGTTCCCTTCTGATATATCCCAATTGTACCTACCATAAATCCGGTACCACTATCTCCAAAGGCTGTGATAGAAATAACAACATCAAAGTCACTACCCATAGCTGTCCATTCAGCAGTCCGTTCACCGGCGGTTTCGGTTGGGATATTTTCCCGGGTTAAGTTCCAGCCTCTGGAGCTGTACTTATCCGAAAAGAAATCCAGCGTCTTAGACCAGGATATACCGGGCTCAAACAGAGCACCTTTAATCAGCTCGGCCTGGGGCCCAAAACACGCCGTGATAGTTCCGGTTGCAGGAAACGGTATTGTTTCCCCAAGGCATGCGGTTAATTCATCATTTGTGGCGCCTACGCCGTTGTCGCTGCAGGCTGATGAAAAAAGCAGGAAGCCTGTAAGCAGAAGCATACATTTATAAGTGTTGATTCTTCTCATTCGATTGTATTATTGTTGTTTTTCAGATTGTTAAAAATTATCTAAAATATCTTCACTAACAGCTTCGAACCGCCCGCTTATCGTTACGGTTTGGCTGTTACCTTCATCTATATGAACCGCTGTAAACTCAAAACTTCCTGTAACACGCTCATTTGTTGAGCTCTCAATAGTAAGAGTGCCTCCCGTCTGATTCGTTGTTTCGTAACTGTGGTCATCATTTAATCCTCCCTCGATATTACTGTATCCTGCTGAAAATGAAGGAGCCATTTCAGACCCAATGTCATAGGTGCCGGGTGAAGGTCTGCTTACAGCTGTGTTTATCGAAGTTGTAGAAATCTCAAACGGGAGAAATGAGGTGTAATCGCCTGATTCAATAAGCCATGTGTAGTATGTATTATTTCCTATTTCAAATTGAGACCGCCCAAAACTTACTACACAACCAGGGCTATTATCACATTCATGAACGGCATCAATCGCTCCCGTTACAGTTAATGAGATATACCCAAAATGCTCATCCGAACTTGTTGTACTACTGCTATTGTCTGAACAGCCTGAGAGTGCAAAAATAAACACGATCATTGGGGTCAGATGCTTAATGTATTTCTTAATAGAGTTCATAATTATTTTTATTTAGGTGATTATTCAATACTAACCCGGAGAGGCACACCGGGATCTTCGGGTGCATATCCACCGGAAATAGAGATCCAGTCATTTTCAAAAAGTTTACCGGGCGCGCAGCCATCTGATTTTGATTCATGCATTCTGCGATCCACAAATGTATGTTCGGGGTTGGCAATATTCAGGTTGAACCCAAGATTTCCAACCAGGCTCATTCCTGCTTTTAGTACATATCTTGAATAAATCTCTGTACAAGTCGGAAACGAGTAAAGAGCACCTACATAAAACTCCTGACGAATATATGCGGCCGGTACAGTAGCAACCAGCACACCCAGGTTTGGCAAGGCAACACCATACTGCCCGCTTACCGTGCCGGAAAAACCCGCTGCATTTCCAATTCCATCTGATACCTGAGGCTCTCCAAGATTACCCCTTATAAAAGGTCTGGGACGGCTTCCGTCAAATTCAAATCCCATTTCCCCACTGTAGGAATAGGTTGTTTCAAATCTTGAGGTGCCATTTATACCCAGATCAAACGATGTTACAAATACAGTTCCAAGCTCCAGTTGGAAAAGAAGCGGGACACCCGGAATTGGAAAACGCATTCTTGGAAAATCAGGTGCATGTTGCCATTGCCCTTCACTATTACCGCCGGCAAGTATCATCAACAATTCTAAAGTACCCGAAAAATCAGCAGTATTAGCTCGAAACAGAGTGGTTTGTTGCTCTACAATATTCAAATCTACCTGCTGCGTAAAGCTGTCTAACGTTACTCCTGTTCTGAATGCCCCGCTAACCTGCCCCGTATCATACTTTACAAGCATAGCCAGGCCAAGCTCTGAACCTCCCGGTGTTGCTTCGATCTCAAATTCAAAATCTCCCACCTTTCCGGTCCATTTTACTGTGTTTGTGGAAGTTGTGAGCGGATCGAACACTTTACCCATGTATTCAACCTGAGTTTTTTGCAGTGTGTTAAGGTCGAATGTAATTTGCTGTTCCAGACTGATTTCAGCATTTCTGAACACTTCATTTACCATTGCAGGTTCAGTCTGAACTACGATCTCTCCATTCCGCTCAGATACCGAGGTGATTTTCAACAAAGCACCCTGCTCAATAAACAGGATTTCACCCACTTCGAAGCGGATATTGGTATCACCCGCAGCAGATGCATCAAAATAGTAGATACCCGTCTCCTCATCTGCCCTCTTGATAATTGCATCTGCAACGGATGATTCTATGTAAGAAGTCTCCTCAGCAAGCTCTACATCGAAACCCTGAATTTCCGGAAAATCGGTCTCAGGATCGGTGGAAGATGACGAACAAGAAACAATAAATACGATCAGCATCAGAATTGAGTGTAATCGGTAAAATGGTCTTTGGTTCATAACAAATAGTCGTTTACGATTAAGTAATAAATCATATAATCCATTTATTTAACATCAATTATCCTATATCACGACAAAAACGAAATAACGGGCTCAAAATAATTTTGAAAAACTTTGCTTTTGTATCTCAAAAAATCCTTTAATGGCAAGCTTGCAAGAAGTTAGGCGCATACTGCTATTTCAAAAAAAAAGATATCAGGGTTTCCCCTACCAGCACATCATCAGCTTCTGTATGGTCAACGGCTTCGCTAATTCTTAACATGCTTAGAGAACCAGGAGACCCAATAAATTTTTAATAGCAGGAGCCCTATGATTTCAACAGCAAAACACATACTCATCCCTACAGATTTTTCAGCTTGTTCCAGAAAAGCGATGTTTTACGCCGGCGCCATTGCCGAAAAAACCGGAGCAAAAATGACTCTTTTGCACGTAATTGAACCCCCTTTTAACTTTCCTACCAATGTAGAAGGGGTCATCGATTTTTTAAGCGAGAATGCTGAGCAGCACCTTGACAGGATGGAACAAGAGATGGCCGAAAAATTTTCCGGAAAAAATATAAAAGTGAAACGGCAACTCAGAATTGGCAAACCAATATCGCAAATTATCGAAGCCATTGGTGATTTGAAGATAGACCTGCTGGTGATGGGAAGCGGTACCGAAGGCGAGAACCGTAAACTGTTTTTTGGGAGTGTATCAGCAGACATCATGTTGAGCGCGCCCATACCTGTACTTGCTGTACCTGAGCATGCCACTCATCTCTCTTTTGATCATTTTCTCTTTACCACCAATTTTAGAATTGATGATTTTAAGAACCTGAAAGAAACAGCCAATTTTGCGAAATTGTTCGGGGCAGATATTCATCTGCTTCATATAGCCAAAGAGAAAGATCTTGAAACTGAGATTAAATTCAGGGGAATTAAAGATCTTGCAAAAGAGGAGAAATTGCTCAGCAAACTCAACTTTGAACTACTGATTGATGAAGATACAATCGGTACCATGTCTAAATTTATTGACAGCAACAAGATTTCCCTGCTCATTTTGAACCGCTACAAAAAATCACTTCTCGAAAATCTTCTGGATGAAAATCACACCAAGAAGATGCGAATCTACTCCAAAGTACCGGTATTGGTTATGATCGGGAAAAAGAAATAAGCACAATTCATCTTTATGGGCCCTTCGGTTTTACAGACGGAGGGCCTTTTTTATTTTTAAGAACGAAATAAAATGAATTGTACTTATTAGCAGATGTATAAAACGAATTATAAATTGATCTAAAATGCAAAAAACAGCCTTAATTACAGGCGCTT
>SLJB01000017.1 GCA_007135335.1 Balneolaceae bacterium | reverse complement strand
CCCTGGATGACCGTTGTTGGGGAAATGGCCGCATCACCGGTTCAGCCGGAATAAGTTCACACTGCAGCATGGATCAAAAAAAAACGGAGCCGAACATAAAAGAGACAAAAGATGGTTCATCCACCCTCTTTTCCCGGGCGTTCAATCAGTATTACCACAATCCAAACGGGGCGGTTGCCGAAAGCAGACACGTCTTTTTTGAAACTTCCGGCCTGGCAGAAGCACTCCAAACAAAAAAGGAGCTCTCCATTTTGGAAATTGGCTTCGGAACCGGCCTCAATTTACTGCTCTGCCTGGATTATCTCGAAAAAGCAGGCAACCGAACCAAGGTTACATTTAAAAGCATTGAAGCCTACCCGATTGATTCTGAAACAGCCAAATCCCTTGTTTTTGGGGATGAACCGTTTTTACAGCAAAACAAACAACATCTCACAGATATCTTTGAAAAGCTGAAACCGGGACTAAATTCATTCAGTATCTCCCCTAACCTTCAACTTGAGCTGTTTAGCGGTTTTTTTGAGGATTATGTTGAGATTCTGTCAACAACCGGGCAAACAGATAAGTTAAACGATTTTATCCTTCACGATCCGTTTTCGCCGGAAGTTAACACCGATTTATGGACACCGGAAGTGTTCAAAAAGCTTGCGGCTGTCAGCAATGATGATGCAATTCTCTCCACGTATTGTGCAGCCACATCAGCACGGGCGGCTATGGCTGTTGCCGGGTGGAACGTTGCGCGGGCAAAAGGAGCTTTAGGTAAACGAGAAATGACGGTGGCATCCTTCAATTCGGAAAAACTATCCTCATTAAAACGAGTAAATGAACAAAGATTGATAGAGCGATATAATCGTGGTGATTTCAATAATCAATTCAACTTCCAGTCATCCTTCTGATGCCGCCGATTTACCAAACGAATGATTACCTTTAAGAAAAAAATTAGTAAAACTTCATGCAGGAATTTGACAAATTAGCCCTCTCTCTTCAACCCCACTATTCACGTTTTAATGTAGCCAATCGCCTATTATTTACCGGTCACTCGCATCAAGCCTGGCCCGATGTCGCTTTTGATGGCATTCAGGAATACATGCGCGTTGTGGCTGAACAGGTAGATAATAAATGGGGTTTCGGGTTTGAGAAAACAGAGATCATGCGTGAGTACTTGCGCACTTATTATGATGACCCAACCGGGAATTACTGCCGGGAACAGAATACGCATGTGCTGCTGGTGTCATGGCTTTCAGCGCTGGATTTGAAGAACAAACCAAAAATCATCACCACCACCGGCGAGTTTCACTCCCTTTTCAGACAATTGAAAAGTCTTGAATCACTTGACATCGAAGTAGTTTACCTGCCCCATGAAGATGATGCAGCACTTCTTGAATCCATCAAAAATGAACTGGATGACAGAACCGCCGCCGTAATGTTATCACGGATCTATTTTGAAACGGCAGAGATCAACACACGCCTGCCGGAAATAGCTCAGCTAACGAAAAAAGCAGGTGTGCCACTGATGATTGATGATTATCACGGCACAAATGTGGTACCAATCTCATTTAAAGATGAGGATATGGAACACATCTATCTGCTTGTTGGTGGCTATAAATACCTGCAGTGGGGCGAAGCAAATTGTTTTTTGAGATATCCGGCTGATTGCAAACTGCGACCGTTAATAACCGGCTGGTTTGCTGCATTTGGCCGTTTAGATCATCCTCGATCCGATGGCCCTGTGGAATTTGATGATGGTGATCAAAAATTCGCCACAGCCACCTACGATCCCATTTCTCAGTTCAGAGCCGCGGCAGTTACTGAATTTTTCAAAGAGCAGGGTTTAACACCCAAAGTTTTTAGAAATCAATACTCGGCTCAGTTATCGTACCTACGCTCACTTTTTGATGAACAAAATACAGATGATTCAGAAATTGTACACGCAAATATACGCCCCATCGAAGAGTCAGGTGGGTTTTTGGCGCTGCGTTCTCCTCATGCAAGAACGCTGAGAGCTGCCCTTTTGGAAGAAGGAATATATACGGATGCCAGAAATGACATCATTCGCCTTGGCCCTGCACCCTATACAACCTCTCAACAGTGTGAAGATGTAATCAAGGCCCTTTTCAGGGTTTTAAAGACTTTTTGAAAAAAAAGTGTAAGGAATCTTAGAAATTTGGTTCATACATATACTGTACATATATTCATTGAGCTTACATCTCAAAAGAAAGATAAACTATATAGGTGACATAATGTTGACACCTTCGCTTTGTACATTGAAAAAACAAACTTAAATCAGACAGAAATTATGGCAGCTTCAAAAGACGACAGAAATAAAGCAATTGATATTGCGATTGGTCAGATAGAAAAACAACATGGCAAGGGAACTGTGATGCGGTTGGGTGATCACACTCCGAACGAAGTTCCCACAATTTCAACCGGATCAATTATGGTGGATTATGCTCTTGGAGTGGGCGGAATTCCCCGTGGCAGAATTACTGAAATTTATGGTCCTGAAGCCAGTGGGAAAACAACTCTTGCCCTTCAGGTGATTGCGCAGGCACAAAAAGCCGGCGGTTATGCTGCATTTATTGATGCCGAGCATGCATTTGATCCCAAATATGCACGCGCATTGGGAATCAATACTGATGAACTGCTGGTTTCCCAACCGGATAGCGGCGAGCAAGCCCTCGAAATCACAGAGACTCTAATCCGCTCGGGAGCACTCGATGTAATTGTAATTGACTCAGTGGCTGCCCTCGTACCACGTGCTGAACTTGAAGGTGAGATGGGAGATTCACACATGGGTTTGCAAGCCAGACTGATGTCACAAGCGCTCCGAAAAATTACAGGTGTGGTCAGTAAAACCCGCACATCCTGCGTATTTATAAACCAGGTAAGGGAAAAAATCGGAGTGATGTTCGGGAACCCGGAAACCACCACGGGTGGGCGTGCACTTAAATTTTATTCTTCAGTACGGATTGATATCCGAAGAATTGGCGCAATCAAAAAAGGCGATGAGGTATTGGGAAACCGTACAAAAGTGAAAATAGCCAAAAACAAAGTGGCACCTCCTTTCAAAGTTGTTGAATTTAATATTCTCTATGGAAAAGGAATTTCCAGAGTATCAGAAATCCTGGATCTCGCCGTAGAATATGATATCATTGAAAAACGCGGAAGCTGGTACCGTTACGATGGCGAACCGATTGGTCAGGGAACGGATGCGGCCATCCAGTTTCTCGAAGAGGATG
>SLJB01000085.1 GCA_007135335.1 Balneolaceae bacterium | reverse complement strand
TGATTTCATTACCCGTTAAAAAACTTTTTGCTCTTTCACTCACTTCGCGCATGGCGTGAGTTGGAGTGGCAAACACAACCATTTCCGCATTTTCAAGTGCCTCTTCGAGTTTGTGATATGCTGTGATATTTTCGGGTAATGTTATGTCGGACAGATAAGCAGGATTCACTTTATTGCGATTGATACCCTCGACCACATTGCTTTCTCTGGCCCATATTGCGACTTTATGGCCGTTTGCAGCTGAAACCATTGCAATAGCCGTTCCAAAACTTCCTGCTCCAATTATACTTATGTTCTTCACGCTGATGATTGTTCGTTATGTAATCTGCCTTTTGTAGGCTTGAATGATTCTACTCTGTTTTCGTTACCTTCCAGCAGACGCCTAATATTTCCTTTGTGCTTAATTATAATACCTGCTGCAATAACGCTGCTGAATACAATTATACTGCCGTCAATATCCCAGTTAAAACCATAGCGTAGTATCAGCTGAGAGAAGGGATAAATGAATGCTGACAATATAGAGCCTAATGATACATAACGAGTGGTGAACATTACGATCAAAAATACGGCCAGCGAAATACTGATTGATACGGGTTCAATTCCGTACAACATTCCGCATGCAGTTGCAGCCCCTTTTCCACCACTGAAATTTGCATATACCGGAAACATATGCCCGAATACTGCGGCTACTCCACAAAATATCAGTATCATTGAATCTACCTCCCAGTTTCCATAAAGAGATACGGGGCCACTGCCAATATGCCAAGCCAGCCGGCTGATAACCGTAGTACAGAGAAGCCCCTTTCCAAAATCAAAGAGAAGTACAATGGTACCTGCCTTCCACCCCAGAATTCTGAACGTATTCGTTGCACCTGCATTGCCGCTGCCATGTTCACGAATATCTGCCCCAAAAAATATCTTCCCCATCCATAATGAACTGGGAATGGCACCTATGAGGTAACTGATGATAACTACAACAAATATGGCCAGCATTGGAAGCGTTTCCTTAGAGGATTAATTTGTTGTTAAAATACTAAAAGCTGAAGGCAGAACCGAACCGGCCGGTCAAAAAATTATCAAACGTGGCGCTCTGCGTGGTAAGAAGATCGTACTAAAGGACCACTTTCAACATGTTCCAAACCAAGTGCTTCTCCAATCTCTTTATATTCAGCAAAAAGATCCGGATGTACCCATTCAACAACGGGATGGTGCATTTTTGTAGGCTGCATGTACTGGCCAATGGTAAGCACATCAACATTATGATCCACACAATCCTGCATCAGTTCGATAACCTCTTCGCGGGTTTCGCCGAGGCCAACCATGATCCCGGTTTTGGAACGTATTCCCTGATCCTTCACGCGCTTAAGCAGTTCGAGTGAGCGCTCATATTTTGCCTGCGGACGTACAGTTCTGTACAGTCTCGGAACGGTTTCCAGATTGTGGCTTAACACATCCGGCGGTGTATCGATAACAATCTGAAGTGCATCCCAAACACCTCTGAAATCGGGTATTAATGACTCAATAGTAACACCCTCTATCAATTCACGGAGTTGTTTATGGCACTCAGCAAAGATCGGTGCCCCGCCATCTTTCCGTTCATCACGGTTCACAGATGTTAACACCACATGTTTAAGTTTCATCTTAGAGGCTGCGTCGGCAACACGGCGTGGTTCATCCCAATCAAGTCCCTGAACAGGGCGGCCGGTTTTAATTGCACAGAACGAACACGATCGTGTACAAACATCACCTAAAATCATAAAGGTAGCTGTTCCCGCTCCCCAGCATTCGCCCATATTCGGGCAGCGTGCTTCCGAACATACCGTGTTCAGATTATTTTTTCTTAGTGTCTCTGATACTTCTTTAAACTTCTCTCCTGATGGAAGTTTTACACGGAGCCAGTCCGGCCTGCGATCTGCCGGACTTTTTTTCTCAATTACGTCAAGTTCTTTAATCATGTTTGTTGCCTCTGTAGGGATACAGTTTATTTTGGATGCGAAAGGTACGAAATTTGAAACTCGTGTTCAGCAGAATCGGCTTCAATTATCTTCGCATCAAATACTTTTGCAAAATGTCTGATCAGTTTTCTTTTCACTTCTGCCTGATCAATTTCACGACCTGTTAAATCAGATAAGCTGGTAACGGATTTATCCTGAATTCCGCATGGGACAATGTGATTAAAATAGGAGAGGTCGGTGTTTATATTGAAAGCAAAGCCATGCATTGTTACCCATCTGGAACATCGAATACCCAATGCGCAGATCTTTTTTTCGTCTATCCACACGCCGGTTAAACCGTCTTTTCTGCCTGCCTGAATGCCGTAATCACCACATGTTTTAATAACTACTTCTTCAAGGAAACGAAGGTATTTATGTATATCAGTAAAATATCTATCCAGATCAAGAATGGGATAAGCAACAATTTGCCCCGGTCCGTGATAGGTGATATCACCCCCGCGATCAATTTCCACATATTCAGCATCGATATCGGCAAGTTCAGACAGCCCCTTCAACATGTTGGATTCATTTCCGCTTTTACCAATTGTGTAAACATGCGGATGCTCAACGAAAAAGAGCATATCGTTAAGGATATGCTCTACCGGGACACCATCCCGAGCGGTTTTCTTTTGGTCTGTCAATATTTTTTGGGCTCTCTTCTGAAGGTCCCACGCTTTTCGATATGGAACCAAACCAAGATCATAAACTTTAATAATGCGTTTCATGGAGTCAAGATAATTAAAAAACGGGAAAGTGGGCCCATTCCTGAGCCCACCTCACATGTCCTGTCTCCTTCAACTACTAAAGTTCATGTTTCGTTTAATTCTTGATTTTTTCAGCTCCTGATCATAAAGACTACCGGCAGGCTATATTGAACTCTTACCGGCCTTCCTCTCTGCATTCCGGGTACAAATTTTGCGTTTCTTACAACCCGTAGTGCTTCTTCGTCACATCCGCCGCCAATTCCTCTTATTACCCGCGGATTTTCAACCTCACCTCGTTCATTAACGATGAACTGTATGTATACACGCCCTTGTATTTGAGCCCGAAGAGCTCTCTCAGGGTATCTCACCTGTCCTTGAAGCGCTTCCAATCCTCCTATCAATTCAGGCATCTGCTCTACCAAAATGAAGAAATCTTCTTCCGGTTCATCAGCTGCTTCCTCTTGTTGGGGCGGAGGGGGCGGTAAATCCAAAAAGCTTCCCAAATTCATTTCGGCATCGATCATAATATCGACGTCTTCAATGATTTCATGATTTGGCACTGCAACGGGAACCGGCTGCCTTGGTGGCGGCGGCACAGTACGGTCTTGCTGCGTCTGGACGATCTCTTCCATCTCTACAACTTCTTGTTCTACCACTTGAATTATCTCACTATTTGAGGTTCTGAAGTCAATTCTGGTCAGAACTGTCATAATAATCAAAGCCAGGATCAACCCGGTTTCGAGTAATATAGTGTAGTAGTTGCGAAGGTTCGATTCAGGTCTTGTTCTTATCTCATAATTGGGTTTGAGTCTTTTGTCTTTCATGATCTCTCACCTCTCTGTTTATTAGTAGTTTGAATTTGTACAGGATGAACATCAATTCTGATTCTCTATTGGTAATATAGAACCAAAATATAAATTTTATGTGATTAATTAGATTTTTTTGTCTTTTTATCTGCAATCGGAAATTTGCATAAAAAAACGGGCCTTAGTTGCCCGCTTTTTTACTGAAAAATGTGGGTCGTTGGTTATTTTTTTGGCTTTGATCCCAGATGAATGCCTTCACCGTAAGCTTCAGCTGCTGCTTCCATTATGGCTTCACTCATGGTTGGATGCGGATGTACCGCACTGATAATCTCGTGGCCGGTTGTTTCCAGATCACGGGCAACTACGGCCTCGGCAATCAATTCTGTTACGTGTGAACCTATCATGTGGCATCCGAGCCATTCACCATATTTGGCATCGAAAATCACCTTAACAAAACCTTCTTCATGGCCAAGCCCTGTTGCTTTTCCGCTTGCAGAAAAAGGAAATTTACCAACTTTAATATCATAACCTTCTTCTTTTGCCTGCTTTTCTGTTAAGCCAACAGATGCAACCTGCGGCTCGCAATAGGTACAGCCGGGAATATTACTGTAATTAATAGGTTTTGGGTTTTGGCCTGCAAGTTGTTCTGCAAGCACTACAGCCTCATGAGATGCTTTGTGGGCAAGCCAGGGTGCACCGATTACATCACCAATTGCGTAAATATTATCTGCGCTGGTTTTGTACGTTTTGGTATCCGTCTTGATCGATCCTTTTTCAGTTTCCACGCCTGCTTTGTCAAGGCCTAGACTCTCAATGTTTCCGGTTACACCTACTGCAGAAAGTACAACATCAGCATCCAGAACCTCTTCGCCTTTCTTTGTTTTAACAGTAACTTTTACACCTTTGCCTTTCTTCTCTACTTTTTCAACGGTGCTTTCAGTGAGTACATTAATTCCTTTCTTCTTGTAAATTTTGCCAAGCTCCTTGCCAACATCTTCGTCTTCAACCGGCACAAGTGTTTTTTGAAGTTCAACTAAGGTAACCTCAGTTCCAATTGTATTGTAGAAGTAAGCAAACTCAACACCAATTGCACCCGCACCAATAATCACAAGTTTCTTGGGTTGCTTTTCAAGCTGCATGGCTTTTTCTGAGTCGATAATCAGTTTACCGTCAATCTCAAGACCGGGAAGCTGCCGCGGCCGGGCGCCGGTTGCTATAATGAAATGCTTGGCTTTAACTGTTTCTGTTTCCTTGCCGTCATCATCCTGAACTGCCAGCTCTTTTGATGATTTAAAAACACCGGTACCGTTTAACACTTCAATTTTGTTGGCTTTCATTAAAAACTGAACGCCTTTACTCATTTTATCAGCAACACCACGGCTGCGTTTAATCATACCTTCAAAATTGGCAGAAAACTCTTTAACGTCTATTCCATAGTCAGCAGCATGAGATATGGATTCAAACACTTCGGCCGATCGCAGCAGGGCTTTCGTTGGAATACAACCAATATTCAGGCAAACTCCCCCTAAAAAACGCTTCTCTACAACTGCTGTTTTAAAGCCAAGTTGTGAAGCCCGAATAGCAGCTGCATAGCCGCCGGGGCCGGTTCCAATTACACATACATCAAATTCTTTTGCCATGATGAGTTCTTTACTTTAGTTATTTTTTTTTCATTATCGATGGGTTTCAGCTATCCTCTCCGGATGTGTGAATCCATTTTTTAACAGCATTGTAAGGTAAGGAATCTACAGAAGATTTATAAATTTGCTGTTAAATTCAGGTGTTCTTTAGTCAAATCAATAATGACAAAGGTTACGCCTAAAGATCAAAATCGCCACGTTTTTTCCGCATGAAGTAATCTTTACTTGCTTCAACCACTTTGGGTGCAAGCAGAATCGTACCAATCATGGTAGGTATGGCCATCATGGCAAACATACCGTCGATCAGATTTATCACCATATCGATGGTTGTAATAGACCCGAGGAAAATGGTGAAGATGTAGAAGTAGTTGTAATAGTGTTTATTATGAGCACCTCCAAGAAAGTTGAGGCATTTTGTTCCATAGTAAGAGTAGGTAAACATGGTGGTTATACTGAAAATAAGCACACAAATAATCAGCAGATAGGGCCCTACTACCGGGATTCCCGTTTCAAATGCCACTGCTGTCATCGTAATTCCATCCACACTAGTGTCCATCCAGGCGCCTGTCATAAGCAAGGCCATTGCCGTCATTGAACAGATCAGCAATGTATCAATTGCAGGCTCAAGCATTCCTACAAGGCCCTCACGTACCGGCTCCCGGGTTTTGGCTGCTCCGTGTGCCATCGCTTCAGTTCCAATTCCGGCTTCGTTTGAAAATGCCCCCCGGCGAATTCCATTCGAAATTACAACGCCAACAGCTCCGCCGGCTGCAGCCTGCCCTGTAAAGGCATCGGTCACAATCAGCCAGAAATAGTATGGTACATCAACAATATTGTTGATGATAATATACACCACCGTTAAAATATAAATGAGAACCATTAGCGGTACAAGCCGGGCTGCAACGTGGCCAATTCGCTTGATCCCGCCAAAAATCACAGAGGAAACCAGTGCTACCAGAATCAAACCAATGATAATGTCCGACAACCTGAAGCCCGTTTCAGTGAGAAAGGAACCCGCCAAAATCATGGTATTATATCCAAGCAAGCCGTTCTCAGCGAGCATGGTATCCCGGATGATTTGCGTTAGCTGATTGGACTGAAACATGGGCGTACACCCAATTAAACCGGCAACACTAAAAAATATGGCTAATGGCTTCCACTTTTTTCCGAGCCCTTCTGTAATGTAATACATTGGCCCTCCCTGTATTTTACCACTTGTATCTTCTCCGCGATACATAATGGCCAGCGTACAGGTGAAAAATTTAGTAGCCATTCCTACAATGGCAGTGATCCACATCCAAAAAATGGCGCCCGGCCCACCTACACCTAAAGCGATCGCCACACCGCTTATATTTCCCATTCCCACCGTGGCCGCAAGTGTACTGGATAGTGCCTGAAAATGATTGATATCGCCTGGAGCAGTAGGATCCTCGTATTTGCCCGATAACACCTGGATACCATGTTTAAAATTCCGATAGGGCATAAACCGGCTGTAGAAGAGGAAAAAGACACCACCACCCACAAGCAAAACCAATAACGGCATACCCCAGGCATGATTTGCAAATGCAACAATAATCTGTTCTAACGTTTCCAGAGCGGGACGATTTTAGTTGAAATTTTTATTGGAGAACTCTGATCTTGCAAAATGAATGTAATCAATTGCAGGCGGGTTAATATCAGAATTTCTAAGGAAAAGTGAAATCTGAGCTCTGTGATGCTGTCCGTGAATGATAAGATGGTTGCAGATCTGCCACAAGGTGTTGTTGAAACTCACACCCTGTGAGTTTGTGTAGTAAATTGTACTATTCAGGTCAACCTCATGGTCGCCAATAAGATCGAGCCAGGATTGAACGGAATTTTTTGCTTCCTGTTTGATCTCATTAGTTTCGTACTCCTCCCAAATATCCGGGTCTGCTTTTTCGGTAAGAAGAACTACCCGGTTAAACCAAATTTTCTGTGCGTTGATGATATGTGAGAGAAAGGCCAGGGCTGCTGTTTCCTGCGGAAATGGAGAATTACTCATAATTAAACTCGTCAGCTTTCGCGTGCACCAAAGATCAAACATAAACAGATGCTGCAATTTTTGCCTTTCATTCATCATTTAGATACCTGCCATACCTATGCTGAAATACCTTGATATGCCACTCAGTATAAACTGCACACTTATTGCCAGAGCAATAAAACCCATTAAACGGGTCATCACATTCAGACCGGTCGTGCCTATGAATCGTGCAGATATTGGTGCAAGCCTCAAAATAGCATAGGTAATTACCACCACCAGTACAACGGACATGGCGTTAATTATGTAATCAGCGGGGGCTTCGGCCTGAGTGGCAAAACCTATAACCACGGCAATACTGCCGGGGCCCGATAACAGCGGCAGGGCAAGCGGACTGAACGATATATCCTCTTTCTCCAAAGCAGCTGCTTCATCTTCTTCGGTTAGTTTTCTACCACCCGTTTCCGGGTTCAGCATGGAGTAGGCTGCACGCATAATGATCAATCCCCCCGCAATCCGGATACCCGCAAGAGAGATTCCAAAAAAATTAAGAATGTAAGTGCCGATCAGTAAAAAAGTAATAAGCACTCCAAGCATGTAAAGGCTTGCTCTTTTTGCAGTCTGTATACGTTCTTTCTCACTAAACCGATCGGTAAGTGATAGAAAAAGAGGCATGGCAGCAAGCGGATTTACCACCGAGAACAGAGATGTAAAACTTGCGAAGAGAAGGCCGGCTATTCCAATAATAGAAATGGTATGTTCCGGCACCACTTCTGAGATGATTTCAAACATAGCAACAAAGATAAAGATCATTTCAGCAAGTATGAACGACTATTTTTGAGGGATGAATGATGCATCAGAAATATTTGTAACTTTCCAGTCTTCCATTTGAACAGATCACATTTAAAAATTTTATGAATACACAAGAAATCCTGAAAAAATCTATTGAAATCATCAATTCTGACGCACAAAGAAATAGTAAACTGATGGCTATTTGCAAACTTCTCGACAGCGAAGTGGATGTGTTTGACTGGACCGGTTTTTACCTTGCTTCAGAAACAGAGGAAAGAATGCTTGAATTGGGACCCTATGTGGGCGAAGAAACCGATCACACACGAATACCGTTTGGTACGGGCATTTGCGGGCAGGCTGCAGAAACATTAGATACATTCGTTGTGCAGGATGTAAGCAAAGCATCAAACTATCTGGCATGCAGTGTGGATGTAAAATCGGAAATTGTGGTGCCCATTATGAAAGGCAAAACATTTGTCGGAGAACTAGATATTGATTCACATACACGGGATGCGATTACAGATGAACTACAGGTTCTTTGTGAAGATATTTGTGAACATCTCAGCAGAATATTTTAACAACTTTTCAGCGAGTTCATCAGATTTGAGAAAACAACCCTTTTCTATGTAATCAATGCATTTAACTGCGTGCTGCATCAAACTCTCTCGTTAAAAAAAGTAAATAAAGAGAATAGGAAGGCGTAGATAGTAAACCTATACGTGATTCCTTCGTCTAAGCATATAATACTGAAACGATTTGAAATTGTAATAAGTTCTAAAAAAACTTCCGGAAAACATCAAAATATGTTTGCCGCATTAAAAAGCAGACTAACTCTGTGTACATTTCGCAGCTTTACACGAAGGCTGCTCTAAAACCTAAGATCAAACCTAAAACTTACACTCATTGAAGATTCTCAAATACAATATATTCATAATCTTAGTCCTGCTGTTTATTACTGCTTGCGGCGGAGAAAGCGAACAGGCTGCAGGTCCCGGTTTTGGTAACTTTAGAGGAGGTCAGCCGGCCAGTGTTGAAGCTACTTCTGTACAAAGCGGCTCAATATCTGAACAGGTACGTGCATATGGCACAATCAGGGCGCAGGATGTAGTAACGGTAACTCCACAGGTATCTAACAGGATTACCCGAATCCTTGTAGATCTTGGTGATAATGTATCACAGGGACAGGTGATGGCTGAGATTTATGATGTTCCCTTTCGTGATGCTGTTGAACAGGCACAGGCTCAAATTCGGCAGGCTCGGGCAACATTCGAACGCGACAGCACACAGC
The DNA here is from genome assembly GCA_007135335.1 of Balneolaceae bacterium. Lineage (GTDB taxonomy): Bacteria > Bacteroidota > Rhodothermia > Balneolales > Balneolaceae > Rhodohalobacter. The sequence continues at coordinate 3,231 of SLJB01000085.1, read as the reverse complement.
TAAACCGTAACCGTGAACTTTTTGAACGTGATTTGATCAGCCGTTCAGAGTTTGATGATGTTCGTACCGCATACCTGAACAGCATGGCTCAATACGAATCAGCACAGGCTGCTCTTACGCAGAGCCGGGAAAATCTTGAAAACACTAAAATCAAATCCCCTGTTGATGGAGTGGTACTGAACAGGCTGGTAGCCGAAGGGGATGTAGCTTCCACAGGGCAGCCTGTATTTGAGGTGGCCAATCTCGTTGGTTTTGAAACCCGCGTTTTCCTGCCCTTGAGAGATTGGGAGCAGGTTCAGATTGGGCAAACGGTGTCTATGTCGCTTTCAAGCAGGGGGGCCGAAGTTGCAACCGGAGTAGTATCAAGAAAAAGCCCGCAGTTAAATGCCAACACAGGGCTTGGCGAAGTGGTAATTACTCTTATTGATGCTGCTTCCTCCGTCTATCAGGGAGCTTTGGTTCAATCTCAAATTAATCTCGAAACGCGGGAAAATGTAGTGATTATACCACGATCGGCCATGGTTGAAAAAGTTGATACCTACATTGAACCGGAAACGGGCACGATCGAACTGGAGCGTTCATACTCTGCTTTTGTTTCTCAGGGCGATACCATTGCCGTTCGAAGGGAATTGATTCTGGGTATTGAGCAGGGTGACAGAATCGAGGTAATTGAAGGACTTCAACCCGGTGACAACTTAATTATTACCGGCCACAGAAATCTTGAAAATGGCTCAAGGATACGTGTTGCAGGCAGAGAACCCGTAAGCTCTGCGGCTCCGGCTGATGATCAGCGATCAGGACAAATGCAAAATCTCACACCTGAACAGATTGAACAGATGAGACAGCGGCGTCAGCAACAGGGTGGCGGTCAAGGCCGACAAGCAGCGGGTAACAACTAACAGAGCCGTCTTTCATGAAAAATCTCCCAAAATTAGCCGTTGCCCGCCCTATTACATTTATGATGATCAGTATCATTCTGATAGGTTTTGGGTTATATGGACTCAACAACCTCCGGCTTAATCTCTATCCGGATGTTTCTTTTCCCACCATTACGGTTTACAGCACCTATGATGGAGTTGCCCCTGAAGATATTGAAGCTCTCATTACACGCCAGGTAGAAGAGCAGGTTGGCAGTATATCCGGTGTGCGCCGGGTTAGATCCCTCTCCAGTCAGGGCGCTTCTGTCGTGAAACTGAATTTTAACTGGGGTACCGATCTATTCGTGGCAGAAACTGAAGTACGCAAACGGCTGGATATGATCCGCCGCGGACTACCGGACGATGTGGATCAGCCCATTGTTTTCTCCTACGACCCAAATGACGAACCTGTTTTAGTTCTCGCCCTCACATCAACTACCAGAAGTCCGCGTGAATTGCGCACACTGGCCACCCGGCAGATTGAACAGCGTATTGAACGCATCGAAGGTATCGCTTCAGCCGAAACTGCCGGTGGATTTGACAGGCAGATTAACGTCCGGCTCAGTAATGCTCAAATGCGCACATTCAATCTCGATGTGGCCGATATATCAAATCGCCTCCGACAGGAAAATGTACAGGTACCGGCAGGTGAGCTGACCGAAGGTGAAACTGTTTTTTCTTTGCGAACCATTGGCGACTTTCGCAATATTGAGCAGATCAGAAACAGTATTGTATCTGTAACGGATGATGGCAACCCCATATATTTAAGAGATGTGGCCTGGGTGGAAGATGGCATCGCACAGCCTATAGGAAATGTAAGAGTTCAGGGTAGTGATGGGGTTATCATGAACATCTACAAACAGAGCGACAGCAATATTGTAAGTGCTGCCGGCGGTGTGGTTGCCGCACTTGATGACATTCGCTCGATTCTTCCATCAGACGTGAGTCTCGAAATTCTTACAAACCGCGCTGATTTTATCAGCCTGTCCATTAATAACCTGGTATTTACAGGACTGCAGGCCGTAATTCTCGTAATCATAATGCTGCTACTGTTTCTGCGAAGCGGCCGCTCTGCTTTAATTGTGGCGATTACAATCCCCATATCCATCATCGCCACCTTCAGTATTATGGATTTTACGGATGTGAGTCTTAACATCATTTCACTATCCGGTCTGACCCTTGCCGTTGGCCTTGTGGTAGATAACGCAGTGGTTGTTCTGGAGAATATCTTTCGATTCAGGGAAGACGGCAACGATGGTAAAACATCTGCCATTTCAGGTGCGCAGGAAGTGGCAACCCCGGTTATCGTCTCAACACTTACCACGCTGGTAGTGTTTTTGCCGATCTTATTTGTTCCCGGCATTGCAGGCCTGCTCTTTCGTGACATGGCTTTAACCATCTCCTTTGCGATGATCGTCTCCGTGCTGGTTGCCATCACACTGATTCCTGTACTAAGTTCACGAATTTTTGAAGCAGAACTCATTAAAGCCGATAAAAAAGATCCCGCCCGAAATTTGCTGAATAAATTATTGGTCTGGCGCCGGCAGAATCTGCTTACCCGAATTCTTTCACTGCCACTCTTTGCACTCTATTTCCTGGCGTGGCCTTTTCTGAAACTGTACGCTATTCTGGCATCTGCTGGTAAATCATTTTTCTCAGACAGAGTAGGCCCATGGCTGGGCCGCCAATTGGATCGTCTTGAAAACAGTTATAAGCGAGTACTGAATAAAGCACTGAAATTTAGTGGATGGGTTACACTCGCAGCTTTTGCTCTTCTGTTTGCATCCCTTCCGATTTTTTATCTGCTTGGCGGAGAGTTTTTTCCACAGGTGGACGAAAATTTCATCATTCTGGATGTTCAAAGAGAGCCCGGTGTTAGCCTGCTCGAACTTGAACGCACCATCATACAAGTTGAAGAAATTGTAAATGAGGCCATACCTGAAGCACGTCTTGTTGTATCTGATTATGGAGATAAAACGGGGATTGAAGGAGCAGACAATCCCGGTGGTAACCAGGGAAGAGTTCGTGTTGAACTTCTTCCTATTTCCGACAGATCCCGTTCACAAATGGAGATTACCGCTGACATTCTGGAGCGCTTACAGTCTGTAGCCGGTGCAAATATACGTCAGGTGAGAGAAGATCCGCTCAGCCCTGATGGAGAAACCGGGCTCATTGTTCAGATCTATGGATTTGATCAGGATGTAAAAGCGTATCTGGCCGATATTACCATGCAGGAACTTTCAGCTATTGATGGTATTGTGAGCGTTTTCAGCTCGGCAGATCAGGGACGGCCGGAACTTCGTGTGGAGATGGA
>SLJB01000170.1 GCA_007135335.1 Balneolaceae bacterium | reverse complement strand
TTTTTTGTTTTTTATATTCAATGATACACCCTATTTTTACTTGGTTATAATTCTACCTGCTCAAATTTTCTTATGCCACAAAAATCTCATTACTATTACGACCCGGAGAAGTGTGAATTTGTACCTGTTGAGTATGATAAAAAAAACAAACTGATACATTCCCTCTCTTTCTGGCTCATTAACGGAATTGTTTTTGCAGTAATTGGCCTCTCACTATTAACGAAGCTCATTGCTACCCCGGCTGAAATTGCTCTTAAATATGAAAACAGAGCCCTCATCAATCAGCTGAAAAACGCCGAAGTCTCCATAGTTGATATGGAAAACCGACTTCAAGAAATTACCGAACTCGACAAAGATATGTATCGTACTATCCTCGGTATCGATCCGATTTCCGAAGATCTCAGAATGGCCGGTATTGGAGGAGCTGATATCTATTCAGAGTTTGATTACCACAGCAAAGAAGCAGCAGATATTCTTAGAAGCACTTCAGCAAGACTGGACCGTCTCGAGCGACGAATTGGCGTTCAAAGACTCTCTTTTGAAGAAATCAAGAGTTATTACAATTCAAACCAGAATCGATTACGAAACATACCCGCTATCAAACCAGTAAACGGAATTATCCTCAGCGGATATGGCATGCGGCCGCACCCTGTTCTCGGCTACAGACGAATGCATGAAGGTGTTGATTTTCGTGCAGAAGTTAATACGGAAGTATTTGCTACCGGCGATGGTATCGTAAAATTCGCCGGACGACAAGGAACCTACGGAAATTTGCTCGAAATAGATCATGGTTTTGGAATAGTTACCCGATATGCTCACCTGAATAGTTTTGCTGATGGTATCCGTGTAGGTGCTGAAGTTAACCGAGGTGATTTGGTAGCCTTATCAGGTTCCACCGGACTTTCACAAGGCCCTCATTTGCACTATGAAGTGATTGAAAACGGCAGACAAAGAGATCCCCTTCAATTTATGATTGCTGATATTACCCCTGAAGAGTATCTCATGTTTAAAGAAGCACAAAACGGCGAAGACATCGCATTTACCTTTCGGAATTAAGTTTTCCATTGAACCTTTGTAAGCGAAAGATTTTCGGTAACTTTGTTTGATTTTATAATCAAATAAGATCCAAACCCTTCTCTAATTATTCGTAATTTAGTACGCTTTAATTACGACTCCATCTATATTTTTTTGATGCAACAATTCACATTACAGCCCGATTCATCACAACCGATAAAGACAAACTTCTTAAAAGAATTGAATGAGCAACAACATGCAGCTGTTACTCATACAAAAGGCCCACTGCTGATTGTTGCCGGTGCCGGTAGCGGTAAAACAAGGGTTCTCACCTACCGAATTGCGTATCTGTTACAGCAACATCATGCAATGCCGCAGAATATCCTGGCACTCACATTTACAAATAAAGCAGCCAGAGAGATGCAAGATCGTATCAGAAATCTGATCGGAGAAAAAGCAACCGGCCTCTGGATGGGAACATTTCACTCCATATTTTCAAAAATATTGCGGTTTGAAGCAGATAAAATCGGTTATTCTTCAAAATTCTCTATCTATGATACTAGCGATTCAGAAAATGCCATAAAACTGATCTTAAAAGAGTTGAGTTTTGATCCGAAAGAGATCAAACCGAAAACCATACAGAGAAAAATCAGTGATGCTAAAAATCAGCTAATCAACCCTGATACCTACAAAACAAAATTTGTCCAAAGCACACTTGATGATATTGCAGCACGTGTTTTTGAGATTTATGAAGTGCGAATGCGCCAAACCAATGCAATGGATTTTGATGACTTACTGATTAAGCCGGTTAAACTGTTCAGGGAGCATCCTGATGTTTTGGAAAAATATCAGGATAAATTCAGGCATATTCTCATTGATGAGTATCAGGATACTAATCACGCACAGTATAAAGTGACTAAAATGCTGGCGGAAAAGTATGAAAATATATGCGTAGTGGGTGACGATGCACAAAGTATCTACTCATTTCGTGGGGCAGATATCTCAAACATCCTGAACTTCAAATCAGATTATGAATCTGCCGTTGAGGTACCACTCGAACAAAATTACAGATCAACCAAATTTATTCTTCAGTGTGCTGATTCTGTAATTAAACGAAATGAAAAGCAGATCCAGAAAACACTCTGGACCAACAATGCAGAGGGAGAAACCATCACCCTGCTTGAAAATTTTGATGAGCGTGATGAAGCCAACAGAATTGTAAATCATATAACCAATCTGAAATACAGGCAGGGTTACGAAAACAATGATTTTGCTGTTTTGTACAGAACCAATTATCAAAGCAGAATTTTTGAAGAGGCATTTCGGCGAAAAAATATTGCCTATCAGCTTGTTGGAGGGCTATCGTTTTACCAGCGGAAAGAGGTGAAAGATGTATTGGCGTATTTAACTTTGCTTGTAAACCCTGAAGATGAACAGGCATTGCTGCGAATTATCAATGAACCCAGCCGGGGTATTGGTAACAAAACCCTGAACGATGTTATTAAAAAAGCACGCGGCGAAAATAAACGTGTCTGGAATATTGTAAATAATGTAGAAACCGCAGATCTCTACAAACCGGCAAAAGAGAGAATCGGGCTGTTTGTAAAAATGATAGATAATCTCCGTGCCGAACTCGAGGGTGGCGTGTCCATACTTGAAGTTACTAAAAAGATATTGGATCAGAGCGGGTACATGAAGGCACTGGTTGAAGAAAACAGCGCACAATCATTAACCCGCCGTGATAATGTTCTGGAACTTCAAAATGCAATAGCTTACTATCAGCAAAACACCAAAAACCCAAATCTTGCATCATTCCTGCAGGAACTAAGCCTGATTACTGATACCGATAAATATGATGAAAATAAGCCGGCCGTCACGCTTATGACGGTTCATGCATCAAAAGGGCTTGAATTTCCTGCAGTGTTTATTGTGGGCCTGGAAGAAAACCTTTTCCCAATGGGTGCACGTGAAGGTGAAGAAGCAAATATTGAAGAAGAACGCCGCCTTTTTTATGTTGCCATTACCAGGGCTCAGAAGCACCTGTTTTTCAGTTACAGTAAAATGCGTTTTAAGTATGGTGAAGAACAGCGGCAGGCACGCTCAAGGTTTCTGAATGAAGTGGATTCCGGTGTGGTACGAACTGAAACGGGCGCGACCATTTTTCAGAACAATTCCGTTGATGATGAAGCAACTGATCCCTCTATGGAAATTGAGTATGACTGGAAAAGTCCCATTACAAGTAAAAAACCCTCCGCTACAACGTCATCTTATACATATGAATATGATGATGACCCATTTCGTGTTGGGGCTCTTGTGATACACTCAACTTTTGGCGCTGGTAAAATTGTACAGCGAAATGGATCGGGCAATGACACCCGCGTTGTTGTATTTTTCAAAAACAGAGGACAAAAAACACTTATGCTTCGAGCTGCAAAACTGCGTTTGATTAATCAATAGGTACACCCTTTTTGACCTGCTTAAAATCCATATCACTACCATTACTTTTTGCAATATCTGCAATTTTGCTTGTGCCGGGGAATGCAAAGTCTCAAATCTCCCACACAGCAGAAAGTATGGCTTTGGGTGGTGGCGGAACAGCATATCTAACCGGGTTTGAATCACTTTTCGTAAATCCGGCAAATTTGTTTATCCGGGAGAAAAATTACGATTTCCAATTTTCGTTTCTGCAAGCAGGGTACCACTTCAATTCCTTAGTACCAATTCGTGGTAATCAACATCGTTTTAAACGCTATCTCGATCTGAATGCTCCCTATAATGCCGGATTGAACCAGAAAATATCCGGCGCTTCTGTGAGGGAGGATCTCATCAGCCGTAGTTTTAATGAAAATGCAAATTCATCTGAATTTCAAACACAATCAGAAATGGTTTGGTTTGGATTACAATGGGTGAGACCGCATAGAAGCTACGCTCTATCAGCGCGAACCAGAATGGCAAGCAATTATGAATTGAGCAGAGGGTTGTTCTCAGCAAAACCAATGGAGCGGAATGATTCTTTTATTTTTGATCAGTCTTTCAGTCAGACGTATCAGGTACTTCATGAAATTTCGTTTGGCTATGCAGAATCATTCACCTATCTGAACGGGCTCCTTCCGCAGCTTTCAGAGTTCATTGTAGGCATTGCCCCAAAAATTGTAATACCCGGGGGGTATCTGGATGTTCAGTATCAAAACAGGTATCAAATGGATACAGATGGCGGTTTTTGGGATCGCGAAACTGAATACAGACAGAGATCTGCAGGTGTACTTTCTGACAGGGCTGAGAACTTCTTTTTCCCGCAAACAAATCCTGATGTATCTGCAGCCAACATGCGCGATTTAATGCGGCCGGGAGGTATCGGTTTCGGCATAGATGCAGGTATCACCTACCTCATTACGTTTGGGGATGATCTTTCTGTTCTGAGGCACGAGGATGACCCCACTGAGAAATCTCTGAGATTAAGTATTTCAATGACTGATCTTGGTGTTGTCTATCAGAATAGCAATCCGTTTGACTTTACCATAGATCGGCAAGAATCACAAACAGAGCAAACAGATCCGGTTTCAGATATACTTTTCCAGGGGGCTCCAAACGAACATTACTCTTTTCTTTCACAATTCCTTGATGTAACCTCTTTTCAATCATTTACAGTCAGTGAACAGGCAATTGAAGTGCTGCTGCCGGCTTCGGTTCAGGCAGGTGCTCTCTTTCAGTATAATCGGCTTAAGCTGATGGGAGATATCAGCTATACCATAGTTGAAAGTGCTTTTAAACCTGCCGGAATTATGGGGTTTGCCGGTCTCGAAATACGTCCTTTTTCGTTTTTTCCACTTCGCGCCGGTACCCGATTAGCACCTGACTTACCGGGATACTATAGTTTTGGTGCAGGTATCGATACTAACAGATTCGAAATTCAGGGAGCCTTTCAGTTAAAAAGCCGCAGAGGCGGGCCAACCTCAGAAATTATTGGTGCATCGGCAGTTGGGCTAAAACTTTATTTTTGATCTGTTTGTTATATCCCGTTAATTACTTTTATAAGGATAGAATTAACAATTATTCTGAATCATCAATAATGTGAAATACCCTGCAATGAGATTTTGGAGTGGTTATCTGTCCAACTGACAGGTTAAAAAAAGCACCTCACAATTTGGCAGAACCCTCACAACAGTTATGACGTTATGGTAGCAAAAGAGGTATTGGCTCTCTATTTGCCATTATTAGTGTGAAATAGTAAAACAACGAAAATCTAACTTACAATATGTTCGATTACCGATTGAAAATACATACGGCATTTGAAGATCAAAATGATGGCTTTGATGATTTTGAACAGGCTATTCCTCTGATGAGTGAAGAGGAAGAGAGAAAACTAACAGAATCTACAGTACCTGATCATCTACCCATATTACCGTTAAAAAATACAGTTCTGTTTCCTGGAGTTGTAGTCCCGATTACTGTGGGCAGAGACCGTTCACTCGCTCTTGTAAAAGAAGCCTATGAAAGCGATAAAACCATTGGTGTTGTGGCTCAAAAGGATGAATCTGTTGAGGATCCAGAACCGGATGATCTGTTCACAACAGGTACAGTTGCCCAGATTCTCAAATTGATAAAAATGCCTGACGGCAGCAAGAGTATTGTTATCCAGGGAAGAAGCATTTTTGAAATTGAAGAGTTCACCCAGTCTGACCCTTACTTCAAAGCATCTATCAAGCCGATTAAACAAAATATGGATCTGATCGGGATTGAGCTGGATGCATCCATGAGATCGATAAAAGAGACGGCTACAAAAATTGTAAATCTATCACCAAATATTCCGTCCGAGGCATCCATTGCGATCAACAATATCAGCAGTCCCTCTTTTCTGCTGAACTTTATCTCATCGAATCTTCAGGTTTCGCTTGCGGATAAACAACATCTGCTCGAAATCGACGACTTCTCAAAACGCCTTAATAAGGTAATGGAGCATCTTAATAAAGAACTTCAGGTACTGAACCTCAGTGAAGAGATCCGAACAAAAGTAAAAACAGATATTGACGATCAGCAGCGGGATTTCTACCTGAGGCAGCAAATGAAAGCCATTCAGGAAGCTCTCGGTGAAGACAGCGAACAGCAAGATATTGCCAAACTGAGGCAGAGGCTTGAAGCCAAAAAAAATGTACCCAAAGAAGTTATTAAAGAGGCTAAAAAAGAGCTGCAGCGTCTTGAAATGACGCCAAATTCATCTCCTAATTATGGAATTATTCACAGCTATGTTGAATGGATTCTGGATCTTCCCTGGGGAAATTACTCCAAAGATAAACTTGACCTGAAACGTGCCCGAAAGATTCTGGATGAGGATCACTATGGCCTTGAAAAGGTGAAAAAACGGATCATTGAATACCTGGCTGTTCTAAAGCTTAAGGAAGATATGAAAGCGCCCATTCTCTGTTTTTACGGACCTCCCGGCGTGGGAAAAACCTCACTTGGTAAGTCCATTGCGCGTGCACTGAACAGGAAATTTGAACGCTTCAGCCTTGGTGGTATACATGATGAAGCTGAAATTCGAGGTCACAGGCGAACTTACATCGGTGCACTGCCTGGCAGGATTCTTCGCTCCATGAAAAAAGCAGGCACGGGGAACCCTGTGTTAATGCTCGATGAGATAGATAAAGTAGGCTCTGATTTCAGGGGTGACCCAACCTCTGCTCTTCTCGAAGTTCTGGATCCCGAACAAAACGACTCGTTTGCAGATAATTACCTGGAGCTCGAGTACGATCTATCAAAGGTAATGTTCATCGCAACAGCGAACTCGCTCGATACCATACCTGCCCCTCTGCGCGACAGAATGGAGATTATTAACATCAGCGGGTACACACAGGAAGAAAAAATTGAAATTGCTCGAAAATATCTGATTCCTAAACAAATTGAAGAAAACGGTCTTACCGGCAAGCAGATTAAAATCTCTAAAGCTGCTATAGATCGTGTTATAGATGAGTACACACGTGAATCCGGAGTGCGAAACCTTGAGAGACAAGTTGGTGCAGTTTGCCGCAACGTAGCCGCAAAAATAGCAGGCGACGAAATTAAGAAAATGAGTGTTGGTGTAAATGATATTCCCGATATCCTCGGGAAACGAAAGTACTTCTCAGATGTGGCTGAGCGCACAACCGTTCCGGGAGTCTCAACAGGCCTGGCGTGGACGCCCTATGGCGGCGACATTCTCTTTATTGAAGCGAGTGTATCCCGCGGTACAGGAAAACTGCACATCACCGGCCAGCTTGGAGATGTTATGAAAGAATCAGCCATGCTTGCAATCAGTTATCTGCGTGCTCGGTACAAAGAACTAAACATTCCTGAAGAAGCATTTAAATATTGGGATCTTCATATTCATGTTCCGCAAGGAGCTGTTCCGAAAGACGGACCATCGGCCGGTGTTGCACTGCTTTCTGCTTTGGCATCTATTTTTACACAGCGAAAAGTAAAAGGTACTATTGCTATGACGGGCGAAATTACCCTGCGTGGGCTTGTACTTCCTGTCGGCGGAATAAAAGAAAAGGTACTGGCTGCAAAACGGGCAGGTATTCAAAAAGTATTCCTTCCCAGAAAGAATGAGAAAGATGTTGATGAAATTGAAAGCGATGTAATTGGCAATCTTGAAGTTCAGTATCTGGAAAGAATGGATCCGATTCTCGACCTTATACTTGAAGATAAAGCTGTGAATGATCCTGCCGCTTTCTTTGAGGTTCCTGAATCACATAAACGCCAGGTATCGGCTAACAACAAAAAACAAGACAGCAAGGAAGAAATGGCTGTAATGGAATAATGTTTTATGTTCGAATACTCTTCAGATCCATTGATTGTAACCTGTAAATTACTTTTTGTATGAATAGTTCTTACAGGGTTATTCAATCTACCGGCAAGTGGTATAAAGTTTCGGGACCTGATGGACAAGTAATTGAGAGCAGGTTACCCGGAATATTCAGACTCAACAAAAAAGAGGTGACGAATCCCGTTGCCGTTGGTGATTATGTTGAACTTGAGATTGGGGAGGATGGAACCGGAAGCATCACCGAAATAAAAGTCAGGGAAAACTATGTGCCACGTCAGGCTACTCACGGCAGACGGGGTGAACAGATTTTAGTAGCCAATATAGATAAGGCCTGGGTGGTGCAATCTGTGCGACAGCCAAAAATTAATGCCGGTTTTATCGATCGGTTTCTGGTAACCTGCGAAGCGTATGAAGTTCATGCAGGAATCATCTTTAATAAGACAGATCTCGCTAAAAATAATGATCTCTCTTTGATTCAGGAATTTACAGATCTCTATGAGCAGCTTGGCTATGATGTACTTACAACATCTATCGAAGACATCACATCCGTGAAAAAATTATCCGAACAATTATCCGGAAAAACTTCTGTATTTATAGGGCCTTCCGGTGTTGGTAAAACCAGTTTGCTAAATGCTGTTGAACCCGGTTTGGGTTTAAAAGTGGGTGATATATCAGCCCGGACAAATAAAGGAAAACACACCACCACCTATGCGCAGCTTGTACCGCTTCAAAATGGCGGGTTTATTGTTGATACACCCGGTATCAGAGAGTTTGGAGTTGTGAATATTCCAAAAAGTGAACTCTCACTTTTTTTCCCTGAGATGAGAGAACCGAGAGAACATTGTAAGTTTTATAACTGCACTCATTTTCACGAGCCGGGTTGCGGTGTATCTGATGCGTACGAACAGGGCGAAATTGATGCTGACAGATATAGTTCATATCTCAATATTCTTGAATCACTCGATTAATCACTTGAATTTTCAGCATCTAGTTCAAGAAGTAAATCATCAAGATCCATAGGCAATGTGGTCATTTCAATCTGCCCTTCATCACTATATTTCCACTCGGTTTTAGGTCTGTCACAGTAAAGTTCTACCCCATTTCCATCCGGGTCATCCAGGTAAATCGCTTCAGAGACCCCGTGATCAGCGGCTCCCGTAATTGGATATCCTGCATTCATTAAACGTTGCAAGATCTCTGCGAGATCTTTGCGTGATGGATATAGAATAGCCGTATGATACAATCCTGCACTATTTCTTGGCGCAGGCTGCCCGCCAAGAGAGTGCCACGTATTCAGCCCTATGTGATGGTGATAACCGCCTGCAGAAATAAATGCTGCCTGACTGCCGTACATTGTGGTTAATTCAAATCCTAAAAGATCAATGTAAAACTGTAAGGCCCTTGCCAGGTCCGTAACTTTCAAGTGAACATGACCAATAGAGGCATCGGATGGAATACTATATGATGTTTTCATATCGTCCATTATTTAGTTTTTGAAAGTGCCTTTCGAACAGCGGGTGCAACTTCGGTAGCAAACAGTTCTACGGATCTGAGTAATTTTTTGTGCGGAACAGTACCCACACTCATCTGTAACAGAAATCTGCTGTGCCCAAAAATTTCGTGCTGATAAAGTATCTTATCAATAACCTGCTGCGGGTTGCCTACAACATTTGCACCTCTCAGCTGAGTGGAGGCTTCAAATTGTTGCCGTGTCATCGGCGGCCAGCCTCTCTCCTTCCCGATTTTATCCATCGTGAATTTAAAAGCCGGAAATGATATTTCCAGTGCTTCCTTCGTAGTGTCGGCTAAAAAACCGTGGGAATTAATGCTTATGGGTGGAACTTCCAGGTTGTGATCCATTGCCCCGCGTTTGTGCACATCAGCCATCGGTTTAAATTGCTCCGGATAGCCCCCGATGATAGCCAAGGCCATGGGTATACCATTCGCACCCGCGTGATAAGCAGATTTGGGTGTACCTCCTACTGCACGCCAAATCGGTAATTTATTCTGAAGCGGCTGTGGGTACACTCCACGATTGTCAATTGCGGGACGGTGTTTCCCCTGCCATGTTATCATTTCATTCTCCTGAAGTTTCATCAGCAGTTCTAATTTTTCAGAAAACAACTCCTCATAATCATTCAGATTATAACCAAACAGCGGAAAGGACTCTATAAATGATCCCCTGCCTACCATAATTTCAGCACGCCCTTTTGACAATAAGTCAAGTGTTGAATACTGCTGATACACGCGCACAGGATCTTCAGATCCAAGAACAGTTACTGCACTTGAGAGCCGGATATTTTTTGTTCTCGCCGCAATTGCTGCCAATATAACTGAAGGTGCCGATGATACATACTCTTCTCTGTGATGCTCACCTATTGCAAACATATCGAGACCCAATTCGTCTGCAAGCTCTGCCTCCTCGAGAAGATTTTCAAGACGCTCAGACGGATGTAGTGATGTACTGCTGCCGGCTATAGGCGTGTTCTCAACAAATGTGTAAATTCCCAGTTCCATAATCAGTTTAATACTTTAACATTTTAGTTTAATGTTAAACAAATTTTCGCTCAACTGCTCATTGAATTTATCGAAGAGAATGAAACCGATTATCTATATCTTTGGGATCACAAGAAAACAGAAATTTATCCGGAAGTTAACATGGCAAAAAAACCGATAGTGGGACTTGTGATGGGCAGTGACAGCGACTGGCCAACCATGAAAGAAGCAGCAGAAATACTTGAACAATTTGGTGTTACTTTTGAAAAGCAGGTTGTTTCGGCACACCGAACCCCCGATATAATGGCAGAATATGGTTATTCAGCTCGTGAACGGGGACTGAAAATAATTATAGCCGGTGCGGGTGGTGCTGCTCATCTCCCCGGAATGCTTGCTGCATATACTACACTTCCTGTAATTGGTGTTCCTGTGAAAACATCGGCTTTGGGTGGTGTTGACAGCCTTTACTCTATCGTTCAGATGCCAAACGGCGTTCCTGTTGCAACAGTAGCCATCGGTAAAGCTTTAAATGCGGGGCTGCTGGCTATCAGAATGCTTGGGATTACGGATAGTGAGCTTGCCGAGAAACTGGACTCCTACCGGCAAACTATGGCTGATGAGAGCATCGACAAAACCAAAAATCTGATCTGACACAATGAAGAATAAAATCATAAACATCACAATTATTGTGATGCTTATCATTTTTATATCATTCCGGATTTCAATTGCCTGCGAAGAACTACAAAAAGACAGCCAGAATTTTGAATACCCGGTAATTGACCTGCCTGCTGCTTTCACAGGCTCTTTGCCAGAGATTTCTTCATCAGAAACTGTGTACTATCTTGAATTGAACCAGGAGCACTTTAAAGAAGTAACATTTTACAGAGATAATAAATTAAATAGCTCTGTAACTGCAGGTACATGGACCCAGTCAGCCGATACACTTTACCTTTTTACTGAAGATGATGAGATACTGAAACGATTTCGTTACGTAAATAATCAGCTTATCCTGTTACAAAGCACCGAAAGGAATGGCTCAGATGGCCTATACGCATTAAATACCGTTGGGGAATTCGCCTCAATTACCAATCATCATAAAAATCTCAAAGATGAGGGGGTGAATTTTGTGGCATCGGGCAACGAACCTTTTTGGTCTTTCCGAATTGATTCAGATGGTAATATGAACTATCGGGAACCGGATTTTTCAACATCTGAACAGCTGGAAGAACGATCCCGTGAACAGAGTAGTTTTGAATTTTCAATACGGAAAAACTCTTCTGATATCAATATTGAAGTAAATGAAGAATACTGCATCGATTCCATGAGCGGATTTCTCTTTACTCATTCCCTTACACTCTTCGAAAACGGAAAAGCATTTTACGGCTGCGGAAAATATCTCTGATATCAAAAAGATCTGTTGTACTCAATCACTTTTTGATACGCCTTTAGAACTGCATCTGATGTTTCCACATCAAAGTTGGTGCTAACTTTCCTCACTGCTGCTGTAGCATTTTTAGGTGAAAATGGTAGTTTAACTGCTTCTAAAGCCAATACATCACCACCGGTATCCCCGATGTATGCAATATTCTCAAGTGAGATATTCAGATTTTCAGCCAGTAATTTCATGCCCTGAAGCTTATTATTTCCGGGCATCAGAACATTTACGGATACATCGGTGGTATGCATTTCAAGCTGAGGAAAATCCATCGTCATTTTCTCCTGAACAATCGGAATGATCCGGTCTATCACTTCTTTTTCAGGCGAAACAATACCGGCATCCATCCTTTTTGTGAACTCAATATTTGCGGATGGGAATTCGGGAACAATCCGCTCTCTCATCCAGTCTCTCATAGCGTTGATGGGGTCCAGTTCGCCTGCGGTATTTTTCAAAGCTGAATGAATGCGATTCTCATTTCGGATATACAAACCGGCACTTTCAAATACAAACGGCAACCGAATATCAAGCCACTGTGCAACCGCTTCAGCGTAGGGATATGGCCTGCCGGTGCAAATACTCATTGGCGGTATATGCTCATCTTGCCTGCTCTGAATATTTAGTTCTCTGATCTGCCTGATAGTTTCCCATTTCGGGGTTTTGAACGGATATGATATACATCCATCCAGATCTGTAACAAATAGTTTAATCA
>SLJB01000131.1 GCA_007135335.1 Balneolaceae bacterium | reverse complement strand
CATAATCTCTGCCAAGACTTGCATCCGGCCAGCCGTAATTTTTACCTGCTTCGATTAGATTGAGTTCGTCACCACCGCGGGGGCCATGCTCCGTGCCCCAAATTTCATTGTTTTCAGGATTGATAATAAGCCCCTGGATATTTCTATGTCCGTATGAAAAAATTTCTGGTGCAGCATTGGAGTCATTCACAAATGGATTGTCATCCGGAACAGAACCATCGTCATACATTCTGAGAAGAGTTCCTGCGTGATCGCTTAGATCCTGTGCTCGCGGCGGATCAGCACCTCTGTCACCAACACTTATATACATGTATCCATTGGTATCAAATGCAATTCGCGAACCATAATGGCGGCCCGGTGATGAATAGCGATTTTGTTCAAAAATCTCTTCAACATCCACAAAATCGCTGCCATCAAGACGGCCTCTCACCACAGCAAGAGCTGTTTGATCTTCGTCGCCCAGCCTCGAAAATGTTAAGTAAATCCATCCATTTTCTTCATAATCCGGATGCAATACTACATCCATCAAGCCACCTTGGCCTCTGTCTGATACTTCAGGTGTTCCATTTACAACCGTGAGCCGGCTACCGTCTAAAATGTTTAATTGTCCCGGTTTTTCGGTTATCAGTTTACGGCCGTCCGGCAAAAATGCAACCGCCCATGGGCGGTCAAGATCGCCTACAAGCTTAGTTACTGTAATATCCTCGTATTGGGTTCTCATCTCTTTGGTGTCCCAGGAATCGGGGCTTTCGGTTTCAGCAATCTCGCCTGATGAACAAGCAACCGAAATCATAAGCATTAAAATAAATAGGTAATTGAGCTTTGACATGAATGATAATTTATATTTTAAATTAGAATTATGAGACTATAGTAACGAATTTCATTCAAAAATGCAGTTTTCTACTGATAAAAGTGATAAATCTCAATTTTGCATTTTGTCTAATTTCTATTATTTCTGAAAATTTACAGATGAGCCGGCAGTCTGAATTGATC
The DNA here is from genome assembly GCA_007135335.1 of Balneolaceae bacterium. Classification (GTDB taxonomy): domain Bacteria; phylum Bacteroidota; class Rhodothermia; order Balneolales; family Balneolaceae; genus Rhodohalobacter. The sequence continues at coordinate 11,480 of SLJB01000131.1, read as the reverse complement.
CGACTCGAAAATTGAAAACTAAAAGAGACAATTACTATATCAATCAAAAACTTGATGCCAGAAAAGTTCTGAACAACAGAAGCACAATACAACACTTCTTACTTTTCTTCAGTATTCTTTTCTCTTCTCCAGTGCCTCATAATAGATATGCTAAAACCGCCCATCAGTAAAAAAGTACCCAGCCAAACTACTGATACGAAAGGTTTTTTCTCGGCCACGATAAGGACCCAGTCTTCTTCAAATTCCTCATCAAGTCCATGAACTGTAAGTTCAATAGAGTCGGATTCCGGGTGTATTCGGCTGAACATCACTTCCATGTCCCAGCGGTCAATTTCCAGCGGAGGCGAGTATGTATAACTTCTTTCATCCTCGGTATAAACCGCGAAAAGAGGTTCAATTTCATATGCATTTCCGGATGGTTCGTGCACAACCCGAATAAGTGCCCTTATTCCAATTTGAGTGTTATCAGGTAATACTTCTTCACTTGCGGGAATAAAATTCAAGAATGAAAACGAAAACGGTCCTGCAGAAACTGATTCGCCTGTTTTCAGTTCAATTGACTGAATATCTGAATCCTCTTCACCCGCATACGTAACAGATCTCTCCCTGCTTCTTCGCTCAACTTCCTCATTTTTCTGAGCCACGTATTTACTTCCGGCTACATAGAGGTAAATATCGCTTAACCACCCTGTTCGTACGTGCGGATCAACAGACCAATCGATATTATCTGATGTAGATGTGGTTAGCATAGGATAAACTTCCGGTCTCATAGTAAATGGACGACTGCCATCAATCGGTTCAAAATCTATGATGTAATTTTGCTGTCCCAGTCGCGGCGAATCGCTGAGCTCATATCCGCGATAGGTTACCATATAACGGTTATTCACCAGTGTGGGAGTATCAATTTCCAATGAAAACATTTCCACTCGTTGAGTAACCGGGAACCCTTCTTCATCAAATACGTCCCCTGCGGCAATTCTTGCATTGTAATTCAGCATATTCCGATCGAGAAGGGGCTCTGTGTAAACGGATGACGCAATGATACCCAGTAACAATACGCCGAACCCAATGTGGGTAAGTGTTCCACCAATCAGTTTCGGGTTTTTTCTGATGAGGCTGAACATGATGGTGAAGTTACCAATTACTGCAAACCAGCCGGCGAAGATGTAAATCATGTAATAGAGATTACGTACATCTCCGATTACAATAGTTAAAACGGTAGCTGTGGAGGTTACAATGAGAGGAATAATCATTGCTCCGGCAAGACTCTCCCAAGTGTGTTTTTGCCAGAACAGATACTGCCCCAAAACAGTGGCAAATGCCATAATAATCACGATTGGCATGCTCCAATCATTGTAGAATTGAATATCCGGTGGTGTGGGATTTGCCACAAAAAATTTACCGATAATTGGTGAACTGGTACCAATAATAATCACAAACCCAAGTATAAAAAGAAGCATGGATCCGGTGAACGTCATGAACTCTTTGCTCAGGAATTTCGACTCATCTTCAGGGCTTGGAATTTCTCTGTAACGGTATAGATAGAAGCCAATACCCATAATGGCCATTACTAGAATAAAGGTGAGTAACTGGCCGTATAAACCCAGATCAACAAAACTGTGCACGGACTGATCTGCAAGTACGCCCGATCGCGTTAAAAATGTTTGATAAATGATGGAAACGTATGCGAGAATTGCGAAAAAGAGTGATGCTTTATGTGCCCTGCTGCTTTTTCGCTGGATAATCATGGCATGAATTCCGGCTGTACCGATTAGCCAGGGTACTAACGATGCATTCTCAACGGGATCCCAAGCCCAGTAACCACCAAATGAAAGCGTTTCGTATGCCCAGTAACCGCCAAGAAATATGGCAGTAAGCAGAGAAAGATTCGCTGCCAACGTCCAGGGCAAAGCGGGCCGTATCCAATCGTGATAAGTTTTTGTCCAGAGCGATGCTATTGCAAATGCAAAAGGTACAGTCATCATCGCAAAGCCTACAAAGATGATGGGCGGATGAATCATCATCCAGGGACTCTTTAATAAATCGTTCAGCCCGGAGCCATCGGCCGGCACAAAATCAGGGTTTGCCTGCACAAATGGCGCGTTAGGCATCTCCTGCGCGATGGTTCGAAACGGCGATGCACCTATCTGGGTAAAATTCAGATCCCATCCCACTACCATTGAAAGCAGGAAAAATTGTGTAAGTGTCATCACAAACATTACCGGCGCCCGGTACGGTTTACGGGTCCACCGAATAAGCCCAAGCCCCACCACACAGGATATTAAAATCCAAAGCATAAAACTGCCCTCCTGCCCTCCGTAGAAAGCGGAAAACAAGTATTGGGTCTCAAGATCAAGGCTGGTATAGTTCCATACGTAGTAGTACTGAAACTGATGCGTCATGATCAGATAGACCAATATGCCGGAAGAAGCCAGGAGCAAAAGACCTTTTAACCCCCACATCCAGTTTGAAAAACGCTCAATCGTTATATCTTCTTTAACGGCCGCTATCGCATACATCACCATGGCAAAAACGGATGCCAGAAATGCGCCACTGAGAAGCAAGTGACCTATTTTTGCAATCATAAAAACTTATCCGTCCTGTACATTTACAAGTTCGAGCTGGCTGGGATCGTTGTATTTAGATGGGCATTTCATCAGCATCTCATTGGCGTGAAACACATTGTTTCGCATTTCACCGATAACCACAAGCTGAGTAGCCTGTTCAAAGTTATTTGGCTTGGGCCTTGGGTATACCACCCTGCGCACATTGCCATCCTGGTCTTCCATGTGGAATGAAAACTGCATTGTTTCGCGCGAGAATCCGTGCGACTCAGAATTATCCCATGTGCCTATCACATGTGATGTTGTTCTTTCTGCGGCTTCTTCAAAATTCACATAGGTGCTGATACTGTTACCAAAATTGTACATCAGCAATGAGGTAAAAAATACAATTGCGAGCACACCAAAAATAAGTTTAGGCTTCATCTGAGCTATTTTTAATCAATTCTTCGAGTTTGGAAACGTTTCTGTCCACTTTAATCAGGTAAAAAAGTAAGACAAACCAGATTATAAGGCTTACACCAAGCACAACAAAAATCAAATCGTTCGATGCCATCATTTGAACAAAACCTGATGACTGTTCTATGCCCTCTAAGCCATCCCATCTTTCAGAGTAGCTTTTTGTAAGGGTATCAACGGCGGATGATGCGGTTTCTTGCATTAAATTATTGGTCATTGTTTACCTGATAATTGCAATTGAACTGTTTTATATCGTTTCACCACATCCATCATCCAGATGGCCAGCCCGATAAATCCAATCACGGCCGGATAAAATATCAGTCGCAGTTCCGGAGCTGTCATATCACTGAATGCGGGATTCCCATCGGCACCCGGGTGCAGACTTGGCAATTGTCTTGGAATAATATAGAGTAAAAAAGGTATGGTTGTTACACCAAAGATATTGTAAATAGCCGAGATTTTTGCACGCTTTTCGCGATCATTGAACGCGCTTCGCAAAATAAAATAAGCCACGAAAATGAGCATGGCCAACGCCGATAAATTCATTCTCGGTTCTGAGAACGTCCACCATGTTCCCCAGGTAAACTTTGCCCAAAGAGATCCTGTGAGCAAGCCACAGATACCAAACAACAGTCCAACAGCAGTAGCCGTTTCTGCCTTCAAATCCCAATCAAGATGTTCATCATTCAGGTAGCGAAGGCTGTAATAAAAAGCCATTATGAATGCCACCATCATGGTAAACCACATGGGTACATGAAGAAAGAGATTTCGTGCAGATTGCTCCAAAATGGGTATTTCAGGAATCCGTATTAAAAAACCTGCAGTTATAACAACTGTCATCCATACGGCTACAATATATTTCCAGGGTTTCAAGACAGTATTACAATTTTTTGAGTACTTTCAAGACTTTCAAAGATAGGCAAAAAGAATGATATTTATGTGAAAGGAGTATGAAATCCATTTCGAATAGATTGTAAAATCCTTAGTAAAGTTTAAAGTTTTCAGTTAGTGAATGCACAACAGCCGTTTTAACTGCTGTGCTGAATGCTGATCTTCAGATGTACGTTAAGACAAAAAAAAGCGCAATGTCAAAGAAACAAATACAACTCAGGCCTGAAGCTTCTCGCTATTTCTGGAATTACATAATCGCAATCCTGTTGATTCCGATATTTGGAATCGGTTTGTACTTACTATATCGCATCAGAAAAAACCGGAAGGAAACGACTTATATTGTTACAGATGATGCCATTACAGCCATCTCAGGTGGGTTAAATGAAAGGGTAGATCTTGTGAATATTATCGAGATTAAAATTAATCAGGATTACACTGATAAAAAATTTCATATTGGTAATCTGCACATACTTACAGGTTCGAGAAGAATAACTCTAAACGGAATAAAAAACCCCCATGAGATGGCCAATCTCATTTTAAAAGCTGCAGAAGCGGAACGGGCAAGAGTGGCTAAAGCCCGAAAAGTTAACCGAAGGGAGCCGGAAACGATTCCCGGAACTACAGACAAACTCGACTACTTAACAGGATTATGGCAACAGGGTTTGCTTTCTGAGGAAGATTTTTTGAAAGAAAAAAAGCACTTTGAACCCTGATTTATTACCAGGAATTTCTGTAACCATCCCACTATACCATGCCTTATAGAACTTTTATAACACTTGCCTTTTTAGCCCTGTCAGGGATATTTCATAATATTCAGGCTCAGTCTGACGAGTTGCCTGTTTCAAGCACAATTATACTGCAGACTACCACCGCTTGGGATGGCTCACCAATATTCTATCCCGAAGGTGATGCAGAAGTAACAGTGCTGATAATAGAAATTGCAGCCGGTGAATCAACCGGCTGGCACCAACATCCGGTACCCTCCTTTGCTTATATTTTAGAGGGTGAATTAGAGGTTACACTCGAAAGCGGCCAAAGCAAAATATTTACCGGTGGTTCTGCCATTTCTGAAGTTACAAATAGCATACACAGCGGAAAGAATATTGGCAGTACAACCTTAAAACTTGTTGTATTTTATACCGGAGCTATTGGTAAAAGATTGACGATCCTTGAAGAGTAGGTATTGTCTCACAGATGTGGACCCAAAATCCGGGTTACCCGGCCAATACATTTTTCCCGGTCTGATCGATCCTCAAGCTTTTCAAGCGTGTACGGGTTGAGTTTTCCAGGTCGTGTTTAAAAATGCATGATTTCCTCTGCTGTTTAAATCCGGCTTCATGTACATTGGATGAAATTCGACAGGCACAGTGAGACGCTTATCCAATGGAGTTGCAGTGAAAAATTATATGACCCCAATCAAATGGATGATGAAATTTCCGATTACTAAAACCGGTAAATACCAGACTTTACCTTAAGCTTCATGGCTAATTTGATATTTTAAAACAAAACTCAGTTTCGTCTCTAAAACATTCATTCTTGCCCGAATCGTTTGGGGAAATTTTTGCACAAAAATAGCCAATGGAGTTCATCGGCTATTTTTTAAGATTTCAATTTAAGAGAAGCTATCTGTTGGCAACTTTATTATCCACCGAATAAGCACCACTGCCGAGGAAAAAGAGTGCCAGGCTGGTAAGCAGAAGCATGATATCGAGGCGGGCAGCGCTGAATTCTCCACCCAGTTTTGTAGTGAACAATGCAACCGCCATCGTAATCGCCAAAAGTAAATATGGAATCTTTGCATAGGCACCAAACAGCACCATTATTCCGCCAACAAACTCAACGAAAGCAACAACCCAAGCCATAACAACAGGCAATGGGATTCCAATATTTCCAAAAAACTGCTGTGTTCCTTCTATACCGGTCAGTTTACCCCAACCTGCCAGAATGAATATCACACCCACTCCTACTCTTAATAGTAGAATGGCAAAATCACTGTTTATGCTGTCTGTCTTTGTCATAATATTTTTTTTAAGTTTGACATTTGGTTTATGCACTGCACACCAATAATTTAAAAGTACTGCGCAACTTTGCAACTGTTTTATGCTAAATTTCTATTAAATATGGCTATTAAAACACGAATTTACATCTGATAAACATCTATACAGACTCCCTATGAAATCTCTCATATTTACTTTTTTTCTAACCTTGTTATTTCTGAATGTTCAAACCGTACACTCTCAATCACCCGCTGCGCCACTCTATATCAAAGTGGATTACATGAAAGCATCACCGGAGATGATTAGCGAATATCTTGAGGTAGAACAACAGCTCTGGAAGCCCATTCATGAGGAAAGATACAATCAGGGGATCATATTGGGATGGTCGTTTTATAGTGTTTTTGTGGGTGAACCGAACGTTCCCTACAATTATATAGCTGTCAATTTTTTCGATGATTTTGAGAAAATTGATTACTTCAGGTTAAATGATCTTGTAAGAGAAATTTATCCGGATAAAGATCTGAATGAATTTTATGACCGAACACGTGCCTCCCGTGAAGTTGTGAGGACCGAGATATGGCAGGTAAACGGGATTATTCAGGAAGAAAACCAATACTTGCCAACGGGAAAATATATCACCAAAAACTTTTTTGATGCAAGGGGCGGCAGTGGTGAACACAATGAAATGGAACTCGATTTCTGGGGAAAAATTCATGAGGTACGGGTTGATCAGGAAATCCTGAACAGTTGGGGTATGTACTCCCTTTATTATCCTGCCGGTGATGCACGCCACTATACCTATAGTACCGTTGATTATTACGATAATCTGGGTGATCTGACCATCGGTGCCGGAATAGATCTCGCCAGAATTGCACACCCGGATTTGGATGACGATGAGATCAACTCACTGTTCTCACGTACTGCAGCTTCACGCTCACTCTTCAAAACAGAAATCTGGAAACTGGAAGATCGGGCAGGCCACGATTAATTTTAATAAATAACGAAATCAAACAAACCCTAAAATTTTATCATGAAAACTTTACGACTTGGATTTATCGGTTCGGGCTTTATTGCCAATTTTTTAGCTGTTTCCATGAAACAGGTTCGCCACTGTGAACTTTCGGGCATTTATAGCACAAGTGGAGCTGAAGAACTTGCAGCATACGCAAAGAAAAATGGCCTTGGTGAGACAGTGGTTTATAATTCTGTGAAAGAGGTATGCAACCATTGTGATGCAGTGGTGATTTTCACTCCAAATTTTACCCGACTTACAATCATGGAGGAAATTGCCGGTGCAGTGAAAGATGGGGCACCGATTAAAGGCGTAATCTGTGAAAAACCGTTAGGCCGCACCGTTGCAGAAGCTGAAAAAATGGTAGAGCTGGCAAAAGAGGCAAACCTGCTCACCTCATATTTTGAGAATCAACTTCACATGAATGCGATCAACAATGCTCTGAATCAGCTGCGACCCCAGCAAAACGTAATGGGGAATTTTACTCTGGCAAGAAGTACTGAGGAGCATGCAGGGCCACACAGCGGGTGGTTTTGGGATCCAACACAGCAAGGCGGTGGAGTTCTCTCTGATATGGGCTGCCACAGTATTGCTGTTTGCCGGCATATTCTAACACCCGAGGGTAAATCAAACCGATTCCTTGAACCAGTAGCTATGCAGTGCGACACCTCATTATTGAAATGGGGACAGCCAAAATACCGGCAGCAGCTTATGGACAAATTTGGAGTTGATTACTCAAAAACACCGGCTGAGGATTTTGTAACGGGTATCATAACGTTCAAGAATCCTGAAACCGGTCAGCTGGTAAAAGGCCAGTTTACCAACTCCTGGATGTACGACAAACAGGGCTTGCGCCTTTGGATGGACGCTATTGGCCCCGGTTACGCTATGGAGGTAAATTCACTCATCTCACCCCTTGAAATTTTTATAGGTGATGAAGCCGCTGAAGGCGTAGCAGATGCCGAAACCGCACTTGAGAAATCAACAGCTTCGCGCGGGTTGCTGGCAGTTCACAGCAACGAAGCGGATTTTTATGGCTACACAACCGAAATGCAGGACGCCGTGAATTCATTTCTTACCGGTAAAGATGGTATGCTTGATTTTGAGTACGGTGCGGAGGTTACTTACCTGGTGCAGGCTGCATATATGGCTGCAGAAAAAGGGGAAACCCTCGATCTGACCGATGAAAAAGTGAAGAAAGAGCTCAAAAGTTATCGATCTCTGATCTCTCAGGGTAAGGGAGCAGATGTACTCTTCTCTTGATTATCAATAAGAACTGATACTAAAGAACGAGCCCGTGCAAATAACTGCATGGGCTCTTTGTTTATGTAAGAATCTTCAATTCAGTTTAACCAACCAGTGAATGTCATTTCTGATTATTCAACAGCCGATTTAATTCTCTCAAGAATTTCATCCAGATCGGCTCTGTTTGAGAACTCACCATTAACCACTACACCTTCAATGTAATTTTGAAAGGGTATAGTTTCAATAGGATTCACACTCAGAAAAATCAGATCAGCCCGAAAGCCCGGAGCCACTTTCCCTGTTTTATCCTCTTCATCCAGGTAAATACCCACGTTCACCGTACCCGTTTTTAACGCTTCAAACGGAGTGAGGCCTGCATCAACCAGCAGTTTGAGTTCTCTGTGGGCTGAAAAACCCGGCGGATTGAATATTTGCGGAGCATCTGCCCCAAGCAACAATCCTGCACCTTCTTTGTGTAGTGCAAAAGTGAGCTGATTTCTGATATCCAGAAATCGACGGGCTTGAGTTGTATCGTAATTTTCATTAGCCCGGATGTTGTTCACGAAATTCACCCAATTCTCCAACGTTGCATTGGGAATGTACTCCATCCCCGGCCATTCCTGCATCTCAAAAACCGATAATGATGGATTAAAAATGTTATCCAATAGTGTATTGGTAGGCACATTCCAAACATTGGCCTCCCTTGTGATACGTGCAGCCTCATCGATTAATGATTCATCAGCAAAAGGAACCAGATCATATCCAAAATAGATTATTGGCGGGTCATCGCGGTCTGCCGCATCACCGGAAAGAAATTCCATGTACCTGTCGAGATGGTCGATGGTGCCCTGTCCGGCTTCCAAAGATCGTAACAAGCCTACTCCATGTGAAATATGTCCGGAAAATTCAATCCCTGTTTCACGCGCCTGTTCTGCCATTGCATTGAAATTTTCCAATGTAATGCCGGGATGAAGTTTCAGAAGATCGTAACCCATGGCGGCCTGATCACGAACCATCTGCTGAGTTATCTGAGGGTCCGTTGCTGTATTTCCGTTGAATGACGGGCCGGAAGTGAAAATTCGCGGGCTGAACAACTGACCGGCAGCGGCTTGTTCCCTGAGTTCAAGATGGACGGGATGCCCAAGCATTCCCCTGATGGTTGTGATACCCTGAGAGAGATATAACGCAAGTGTATTTTCCATCACATCACGTCCCTGATTACCCGATGGAATATGTGCATGCATTTCAGCAAGACCCGGCATTACATACAACCCGGGTTTTTCAAAAATAGTGGCATGCTCGGGAATTTCTGCAAGGGAGTCCGGGCCTGCCCATTTAATCAAACCGTTCTCAATTATAATTGTGTGATCATGATGGATATCTTCACTCTCCATCGTCAAGACATTTACACTCTTAAACACAATGGGATCAGCGAGCAGGTGCGTAGTAGAAAAACTTAGTATAAGTAAAAGTGTAAAAATGATTTTATTAAATGTATTCATATAACTGATCGGTTATTAGGTTCAACAAATTAGCTTATTCAGATTTTTTCTTCTTTTTCTTTTTTTGTGATGATCTTTTTCTGAGTTCTCCTACTTTTTTAGCAAGGGCACTGCGTTCCTCACTTTTATCCCCGCTAGGCCTGCCAAGCAGATAACCATACGGATGAAGTGATTCCACCTCATCACAGATGACTTTCAAAATGGCACCCAGAGGTATAAAGAGAATCATACCGGCCAGCCCCCAAATCTGTGCCCCAATGAAGATCAAAAGCAGTGTTGCCAGTGCATTCATGCTCACCTGACTTCCCACAATAGTTGGTGTAAAAAGATTGCTTTCAAAAAGCTGAATAATGTAGAATCCAAGTAAAATGATAAGAGGATAAATAAGTGAGTCCATCGTAATAAGTGCATAGAGAATGGGCAAAATAGAACCCATTATAGGACCAACAAACGGTATTACATTCAGCATGGCAGCAAATACACCGAAGAATATGGCGTGATCAACTCCGATTATAGAAAGCATGATGGAGTTCAGAACAGCAAGAATACCGATAACCATCAGCAGCCCGGTTATGTATTTTTGAACAAGTGTTTTAACCCTTGTAATGATATTCTGAACTTTCACTTCACTGGTCTCGTCCCCTTTAGCAACCGCCATTACAACAAAGTTTTTCAGCATATCTCTGAATAGTAAGATGAGATACATGAAAACCGGTACCAGAAAAAAAGAGGTAATGGTTGATGCTGCTCCGGTTATACTGCGGGTTAGAGATGCGGTATTCTCTTTTACAAAATCAAACGTTTCAGTTACAACTCTGTCAAGATTTATTTCACCTTCTATAGCAAACCATGTGTGCAGGAACCCATCAAGCGAATCAAGCAATTCCTCAAGACGCTCGGCAAACATATCAGCATCGCGGGAAAATGCTGCCATTTGGTTGTAAAAGAAAAAACCGATCGCTACTAAAACGGACAAGCCAATCAGAATAGCCGCAAAGGATGACAAAAACCGGGGAAATTTATACCTCTCCAGAAAATTAGTTACGGGTGAGAGCAATATTGAAAAGAAGAGAGCAAACAACAGAGGTAATACAATAGATCTTGCCATGATCATGGCAAATACGGTGAGTATTAAACCGATCATTACATAGGTGTACTTCACATACCACTTATTCTCATTATTCATAGTGCTTCTCAATGAATTTATGGTTCACATGTTTCCTAAAGCGGTTCATATACCTGAATAGCCAGACATAACCGTTTACGCAACAATATTAAAACCAATGTTAAGATATTTGAGCCGGATTTTAAATATTAATTAACATTAGTATGTTTCGGACAGATTAACTTACACCCTGTTTCCAGCATACTATTTCAAACAGATAACGGTTCCGCGCTCAGACTCAGAAATTTTGAAAACCGAACTTCAACGAAGCATACGCACTCCTGGAGCTATTTTAATGGGCCTTGGCTCCATTATCGGCACCGGTATTTTTGTAAGTATTGCCATTGCCACACAAATTGCCGGTAATGGCGTTATCATTGCCATCGTAATTGCTGCACTTTTAGCCATTTTTAATGGTTTGAGCAGCGCACAGCTCGCAGCTGCACACCCGGTAAGCGGCGGAACCTACGAGTATGGCTACCGTTTTCTGGGCTCATATTTTGGGTTTACTGCCGGCTGGATGTTTATGACGGCCAAATCGGCATCGGCTGCAACAGCGGTTCTTGGGTGCGCCGGTTATATTTTCTACGCGTTTAGTATTGATGGCAGTTATCTGACGCTGATTGCCGCAGGCCTGTTTATTTTAAT
>SLJB01000221.1 GCA_007135335.1 Balneolaceae bacterium | reverse complement strand
TCAAACCGTTCTTGTCTACTCCATAGATGTGTGGCATGAGCTGAACCGGATACCCAGGGCTAAATTGGCAATTTTGGATGGCGACCCGGCAGAGGAAACTTTTTCAGCAAGCGAAGAAGACTGGTTTGTGCCGGGTAAAGAGATAGAAATAAAAGCAGGGTATCACAACGATCATTCAACCGTTTTTAAAGGGATTGTAACCTCACAGGCGCTTAAAGTGCGAAGTAACGGCCGTAACCAGCTTACCGTTGACTGCTGTGACAAAGCTGTTTGCATGACTACAACACCCAAAAGCCGCTATTTCTATGAGATGAAAGAGAGCGAAGTTTTCAGTGAAATCATAAGGCGCTACAACAATTTAACTGCAGATGTGGAGGCAACAGAATACACCTGGAGAGAATTGTTGCAGTTCCAGTCAACCGATTGGGATTTCATCATGACCCGGGCCGATATGAACGGCCTTTTTTGCCTGGTGCAAGATGGAACACTCAGCATTAAAAAACCCGATTTCTCCCTCCAGCCGGTTACGGAAATTGCTTTCGGTAGGAATCTGCTCGAGGTGGATACCGAAATGGAAGCTTCGAATCAGCTCTCCGGAGTTAAAAGCAGCTCCTGGGATTTTTCAAAAACCGAACCTTCTTCGGTCAATGCATCATCTGTAAGCCCGGTAATCCCGGGAAATATTAACGTATCTGATCTTGCCAATGTGTTTCAAAACCAGGAATGGATGCTGCAGTTCGGCGGGAAAATACCTGTCGAAGTGATGCAGCAGTGGGCAAATGCCAAACTGATGAAACATGAGCTGGCTAAAATACGGGGACGCGCCCGTATTGAGGGTTCAGAAATCATTCCAGGAAGTATTGTCACCCTTCAGGGGCTTGGAGACCGGTTCAATGGCAATGCTTTTGTAAGTGGCGTTAAGCATTCCCTGGGACGCGGAGAATGGGTAACCGATGTGCAATATGGTCTTTCATCAAAGTGGTTTTCCGAGCAGTATCCCATTTCTTCGAAGCCTGCAGCGGGTACTCTTCCCGCAGTAACCGGTCTGCACATAGGACTTGTTACTGAAATTGAAAACGATCCCGATGGTGATGAAAGAGTGATGGTTAGACTTCCGATGATCGATGCAGATGACCGGGGTTTGTGGGCGCGGATCGCCACTACCGGCGCCGGCGCAGAGCGGGGGCTTGTATTCCGTCCCGAAATCGGCGATGAGGTAATCGTCGGTTTTATACACGATGATCCGAATCAGCCCGTAATAATCGGCTCTGTTCACAGCGCCAACAACCCGGCTCCCATAACAGCTGAGGATGACAACAACCAAAAAGGGTGGGTAACAAGAAGCGAAATTAAAATCATGATTGAGGAGGATAAACCATCTATATATGTGGAAATGCCCTCCGGCAGGAAAATGACCCTTGATGATGATGAAGGTGAAATTGTATTTGAAGACAGCAGCGGAAATACTGTGAAAATGAATTCTGATGGAATTACCATTGAAAGTGCAGGCAAACTTGAATTAAAAGCAGCCGGGGATGTTATAATAACCGGGGCAAATATAGAAGCAAAAGCTGATATGAATTTTAAAGCATCGGGCAGTTCCGGTGCAGAAGTAGAATCCAGTGCCATAACCGTCATCAAAGGATCACTAGTTCAGATTAATTAAACCATAAAAGTACCATGAGCTCACCCGCAGCACGAATTACAGATATGCATGTCTGCCCGATGGTAACCGGTACGGTTCCGCATGTTGGCGGACCGGTACTGCCACCCGGCGCACCAACGGTATTGATTGGCGGAATGCCTGCCGCCCGGATGGGTGATATGGCAACATGTACAGGCCCGCCCGACAGTATTATATTGGGTTCTTCAACGGTGTTAATCGAAGGAATGCCTGCCGCCCGGATGGGTGACTCAACCGCACACGGTGGCACAATTGTAGCCGGTGAATTCACTGTACTGATAGGAGAATAACCATGCAAAAAGAACCTGATTTTATTGGACGCGGCTGGAGCTTCCCGCCTCAATTCGACAAAAAAAACCGGACTGCTCAGATGACTACAGGCCGCGAAGATATTGAGCGGAGTATCGAAATATTGCTGGGTACCATCAAAGGAGAACGGGTGATGCGCCCCGATTACGGCAGCAATCTTGATGAGATGATCTTTGAATCGTTTGACCAGTCCATTAAAACCTATCTCAAAAGTACCGTAGAAACTGCCATTCTCTACCATGAACCACGGGTGGAAACACTGCGTGTGGAATTAAATGATGATAAAATCTACGACGGAAAAATCCTGATCGAAATTGAATATGCCATTCGCGGCACCAATTCGCGCTTTAACATGGTCTATCCATTTTATATAAATGAAGGTACGGAGATATAATCTGAATGAATGAAAGCTGCCGTCATAGCAATCCATTAACCCGCGAAGGAACTTCGCAAACCGACCGGGAACTTCAAGCCCGAAACCCGGAAAATATCTCTCTGCACGATCTCACCGAAGAAAATTGGATTGAATTTGCTTCTCACTATGCCGGGCTTATTCATTATTACTCACCCGGCAACCCCGACATACCTGCCGGCAACTGGCAGGCTTTTTTTGAGGATAAAGAAGAAATTATTGCATTTACAAAAAATTATAACGGAGGTGAAACAAACCCGATGTTTGGCCTGTTTATCAGCTTTTTAAAATTGCTGGCATATCCGCAAAAAAGCCTGAACCTCATCACAAAAAAACATCTCGATTACTATTACAGAGAGGTGCTTCGGCTCAAAGAAAAACCATTTGCCCCCGACCGGGTCCACATCGTTTTTGAACTGGCCAAAAATGCCAAAAACACTCTGGTTGAAAGTGAAACATTGCTCGATGCCGGAAATGACAGTGGTGGAAATCCGCTTCATTATAAAATAGCTTCACCGGTGGTTGTGAACCCGGCAAAAGTAACTAAAATCCATTCAGTTTTTACAGATGAAGACGGAAGTTTAAGGTATGCCTGGAATTCAAAACACCCTGAAGGCCTGGATCAAGATGCTGATGAAGACGAAACCTGGGCGGCTTTCGGAAATGAAAATTGGCCGGCAATGGAACCGCAATTTTATATTGCCTCACACCTGTTACACCTGGCCGAAGGTGAACGAACGATTAATCTGGAGATTCTTCTTGACCCAGCACTTCCGGAGACAATTCCTCCAGCCGCAGTTCACCTGGAATATACTGCAGGAGAAGAGTGGCAAATATGTGACGATGTGGAATTCAGTATGTATCATTCAAACAGGGCCCTTCGCTTCAAAATCACTCTCCACCGGGAAGCAGATCCGTTTACCTCTTATGATGAGGAGTTTCATAAAACGGGCTTAAAGACGTCAGACCCGGTTTTAAAAATTCATTTTACCGATCCGGCCTTCTATTCATCATTGCAAATGTGCCGGGTACAGTCGTGTTCAGTTTCGGTTGAGGTGAGCGGAATCCGTACTCTGAAGATGCAAAACGAACAAGGGAATATAGACTCCTCCAAGCCCTTTATGCCTTTCGGATCCACGCCTAAAGTCGGATCGAAATTAAAGCTACGATACGATGAGCTGGCCGGGAAACCCGTAACTGAATTTGGACTCGGCATGACATGGCTCAATATGCCCGCCAATTTTTCAGAGCATTACAAACATTACCAGCCTTCTATTCAAAAATTGGCTTCCTTATATCTCCAGTCTGGATTAAGCGTTGTAAATATCGCTCAACAGTATTTTTTCGAACTGGAACAGCAGGGCTTTTTTTTGGTTCAGTCAAGTGAAAAAGACAGACACACTGACCATAAAATTGAGCTCAGTGAAAACCGGGGGGAAGAATTTGCAGGCAAAATTCAGGAATCAGAGCATCTACAGGTAAGGGTAGTTTACGAGACTTCATCACCCGAAGAAGATAAAATGTTAGAGGGCTTCCGTTTTCGGATCAGCTCTGGATATTCTACTCCAAAAGATTTTCCGTTGTTTAACGAAACCCATTCGGTTATCAAAGTGAATGATTCTCCAATAAGCATGTCGGCACCGGAGATGGAACTCTCTCTGCTTAGCTCATTTTATCATGATCTGTATCCAAAATTGTACGTTGCTTTAACAATAAAAGAAGGGAAAAAACGTGAGCCCAATCCTGACAATTTGCCAAACATACCTTATACTCCCCTTCTCGATGAACTTATATTGAATTATAAGGCAGAAGCGAACTGGAACCCGGATTCAGCTTCTGTCGAAATATTCCATCATCACCCGTTCGGCGTCGAAAAGGCCACAGGCAGTGAACCTTCACTCTTGCCTGTATATCCGCAAAAATATCTGTTTATTGCCCTGAAAGATTTGAAACCCGGCGAACATGTAAGTTTGCTTTTCCAGGTTGATGAGGGCAGCGAAAATCCGGTTCATAGCTATTTTACCAGGGAAGATGAGCCAAAATGGTCGGTTCTTGCCGGCAGTTCATGGAGTGAACTCGAGGGGCGGGATATCGTCAGAAACACTACCCATAATTTTCTGAGGTCCGGAATCGCAGAACTTCAGATTCCCGGTAAGGCTTCCATCGACCACACTCAATTCGATGACGGCCTGGTGTGGTTACGCGTCACTCTCAATAAAGAATTGGATTCCGTCGCAAGATTTATCGATATCCACGCCCAGGCTACGGATGCTCAGTTTTTTGACCAGGATAATACAAAAGACCACCTCAAAAAAATGCTGGAACCTGGCACCATTGGGCAGCTTGTTTTGAGGCGATCAGCAATCAAATCTGCCAACCAGCCCTATGCATCTTTCGAAGGCGAACCAGCTGAAGCCCCAGCCGCTTTTTACCAGCGGGTGAGTGAACGTCTACGCCATAAAAGCCGCGCAGTTACCATTTGGGATTATGAGCACATTGTACTCGGGCAATTCCCTGAAATTTTTAAGGCGAAATGCCTGAACCATACCAAACTCTGTAAAAAATCACTTAAAGAATTGTCGCCCGGTAATATCACACTGATCCTGATTCCAAAATTATCTGCATTGGCCGGAAAATTCCGCCTGCAGCCGAGAGTCAGCCAGGATTTAATGGACAGGGTGGAAGCATTTTTAAAAGACAAAATGCCACTCCACGCGAACCTGCAAATATCCAGCCCCGATTATGATGAGGTTTCATTCTGGTTTAATGTAATGTTTAAACCCGGCCTCGATTTTAACCATTATAAACTCCGGACGGATGAAGACCTTCAAAAATGGCTCACGCCATGGGTATTCGACTCATCGGCCGATGTCCAGTTTGGCGAATCGCTGTACATCTATGACGTAATCCATTTCATCGAAAATCTGGAATATGTGGACTATATAGAAAACCTTGAGATGTTTCATACCCCTGCTTCCGGGCCTGAAACCAATAAAAAAGTGATTCATCCGGAAAGCCCTATGGCAATACTGGTTACGGGTACTCATGTAATCAATCCTGTAAGACCCTGCTAAACCATGGATAAACTGTCCATTAAAAAAAATATCCGAACTCTTGACGACCGCGATTTTGAGCACCTCAGGTCCGAAGGCAGAAGGCATATCGAAGAACTGAGCCGTAAACTATGGACGGATTACAATTCCCATGACCCCGGCATTACCATCCTGGAAGCGTTGAGCTATGCCATTACGGATCTTGGTAACCGTATCCGGACTCCTGTGCCCAACCTTCTTGCCGGCAATCAGAAAGACGGTCACCCGGTTTCTGAAGCATTGCCAACCGCAAAGCAAATTCTGACAACTTCTCCGGTATCGGAATCAGACTACAGGAAATTGTTTATCGATGTTGAGGGAGTGAAGAATGCTTTTATCAGGCCATGCAATGAATACGTTATTTACACACACTGCCTCAAAAAAGAGGAGGACGTAGAATCGTACTCAAAAGGCAAACTCAGTTCACAGAAAAAACTTGGTGAAAATTATGTGCAGACAGACGAATTCAGGCTGAAAGGGCTAAACAAAATCCTGTTCGAACCCACTCTTTCTGTTCAGTTAATGGATAAGGCCGAAAAAGAGGCTAAAATCAAGGAGATCACAGAAGCAATCAATAAAACCTACCATGCCAACCGTAATTTGTGCGAAGACCTTGTAAAAGCCGAACCGGCAGGAACACTTGAAATTCTTGTTTGCGGCGATATGGAAATTGAAGGCGATGCGAATGCTGACGAAGTTATGGCACAATTTTTATTTCGCATTCAGCAATACTTTTCTCCTTCGGTAAAACGGTATTCGCTGGAGCAATTACTTGAAAAAGGCATCCGGGTGGAAGAGATTTTTAATGGACCGGTCCTGCAAAACGGGTTTATCCTTGATGAAGAACTGAGGCAGGCCAACTTTAAACACACCGTTCATTTATCCGACATCATCCGAATAGCAAAGGATACCCCCGGTATTTTAAAAATCAAAAAATTAAGTATGAGGGTATGCCCCGCAGAAAGTGAAGATTGCGGCGGGTCGGGTTCAGGCGAAGAAAAATGGACGCTTTGCTTTCCGCCCGATCATGAAAAGGTATTGAATGTAAAATTAAGCCCTTCTATTCAGAGGACTAACCTTTTTAAAAATGTGGTACCGTTATTTGTAAACGAACAGGCAGTTCGGCAGGAACTTAGGAAGAAACAACTTGAACTAGAAAAAACACAACAGCTCTCTTATGATGATCTGCCTCAGGAAAATCATACTGCTGTGAATGTGGGCACCTATACCACGATACAAAATGACTTGCCGGCAATCTATGGAACCGGACCCAAAGGGCTGTCACCCGACCTGCCCCCGTCCCGCCATGCAAAAGCCCAGCAGCTGAAAGGCTACCTGATGTTTTTTGACCAGATACTGGCAGGATACTTTTCACACCTGAAATATGCCGGCGTGCTGCTGTCACCGGAACTTCAGGGAGCTACCTATTTCCCCGGTATGGTTGTGGATGTAAATCATCCGGAAAAAATTATCGCCGGTGATCCTGAATTCAGGAACGGTTTAGAGGATGCAATCAAACGGCTGGATCGTGCAGATGAGAGAAAAAACCAGTTTCTTGACCATCTTTTGGGCAGGTTTGCGGAACGGATCAGTGATTACGCTTTCCTTTTGCTCGAAAACACCCAGATTGACCTTCATTCTGCAAGATTGTGGCATAAATCCTCCATTCTCAAAGAATATCCCAAAATAAGTTACCGGCGTTTTCAATCATTCGATTTTCATTGTGATGATTGTGATGCGTGGAACACTGATAATGTAGCCGGTTTAAAACAGCGTCTTTCAAGGCTGCTTGGAATCCGTGAATTCAGGAGGCAGGATCTTGCCGTAATAACGGCTGAAATTGTTGAATCGGAAACGATGGGTGAGTGGTCATGGCATTTGAATGGTGAGGAAGGTGAAAAGCTGGTAAAAAGTATCCAACCCTTTTCCTCTCGCGAACGTGCCGCAGATGCATTTTGGAATGCCTTAATACGACTGGGTGAACCCGCTAATTTTACAATTTCAAAAGAAGGTGATCATTTTGAAGTAAAACTGAAAAGCAGTTCAGGCCAGGTGGCTGCTGAATTAAATCAGACTTTTCTGAAAAGAAAGGATGCAAGCAATGCGGTACAAAATATCGCAGACTGGATCATACAAAAACAGTTTGAAGAGGGTTTCTACCTGTTCGAAAATATCCTGCTTCGGCCTGATGCCGGCGATCCCAAAGCCGATGAAAAATTTATGAATATCTGTATGGATTTCGATTGCAGCCAGTGCCCGCCTTACGATCCTTACTCCTTCAGATTAACGGTTGTTTTACCAGGCTGGCTCAAACGTTTCTCAAATCTTTATTACCGGGAGTTTGCAGAGAATCTGATTCGCAGCGAGGTGCCGGCACATATCCTTACACGAATTTGCTGGATCGGGTTGGATTCGGATCTGAGCACTTCAGAAAGTGCCGCGGGCAAACCGCAAATGAAACAATTGCAGAAACTCTACAAAAAATGGCTCACATACAAAATTGAAAATCCGGATACACCCCGTAAGAATACACATTTGAAGCCGCTTGCAGATGCATTGCACAACCTGGAAACCATCTATCCGCAGGGCAGGCTTCACGATTGCCGGGATTCTGACGAACAACTCTCGTCAATTGTTCTGGGAAGATCAACCATTGGTGAAATTAACGAGGAGAAAAACGATGACTAATTACCTGAATACCCAACCACCCGCCTATAACCGATTTATCAATAATCAGGTACTCACGGAGAGCCAGCTGAATGCACTTCTGAACCACCTGAACTACCAGGACAAAGCCACCCGGGCCATGCTGATTGGTGTGGGAATCGTTTGTGGATTAGAAGTAACGGCATCTTCAAACGGCCGCCGGGTTCGCCTTTCAAAAGGCGTGGGAATAACATCAGACGGCGATATGATCAGCTTGATTAATACAGATTATACCGCATTCAAAGCATTTGAGGATACCAATGTACGCTACCCTCACTTCATCCGGAGTAACAAAACGATTCCGTTGTGGGAATTACGTGATTCGGATGATGCATCCGATGTTCATCAACTCGACAGGTTTTCATCCACGGCAGGTTTTGAACTTAACCGCGCAGTAGCATTACTATATCTTGAGTACTATTACCGCGACCCGGAGGATTGCTCCCCGGCCGACTGTAATTCGCAGGGACAAGAGATTGTGGCAAGGCCAAGGCTGCTTCTTGTATCGGAAAACGATGCCGAATTCATCTTAACCCGGGACTCCATCCTTTCGGCATACCCGGACAAACACTCACCAAAAACAAGGCAATTACTTGAACCTCTTTATGTGCAACGAGTATTGCATTCAAACAGAGGGTCCGGTGAACGTGATCTCCGGGAAGCCTATCGAATTTCATTTGATGAGATCAGCAACAGGCTGGATGAACTGGCAACGTTGCCGCTTTTAAAAGAGGTGATGACAGCAGAAAAAGTGAACCACAAGCAGCGCCTTAGGTCAATCGCTGCTGACGACAGCCATTTCCAGTACCGATACGGCTTTTACAAAGATCTGGCAGAAGCACTGAATGAACTCATCCGCCTTCTGCAAAAAAACATCACGATTTGCAGTCCCGATATTTCGGCATTTCCAAAACACCTGATGTTGGGCACATTGCGGACTGAGGCTAAACCTTACCGGCATCGTTTCTATCCGTCACCGGCACTTCAGCATCCTGCTGCAACATGGAGCATACAGAAGGCATACCGGAGAATGTTATTGATGGTCAGGGACTACCGGGCAGGGGTGGCTAAAGAAGTCCGTGTGACCCCGTCACGGCCATTTCACAAACCGATTGGTAAGAGGGCGGTTCCGGTTTACTTTGATTTGCAGTCTTCAGATGATGCGGCAGGCTTTTTGGATAACTGGAAGAATGAAAATACACAGCCGGTTCTTAATTATTATGGTTCAGGCTATCCAGCCACGTTCAAACCACTGGATCTGTATCTGAAGGGGCACGACTTTTACAGGGTTGAAGGCCATATCGGCCAGCCACTATTTAATGTGATGCAGCATTTAAAAAAAATCAAACGGGACAAAGGTCTGGCTTTTAAAATCCTGCCGGTTGCCATCGGCAGGCAGGTGGATGAGAGAAGCATTGAGTTGGACGACTACAAAAGCTACTTCGAGGATTTGCAGGTTGTACTGCAGGCATGGAACGAAGAGCAGCAATGTCTCATGAAGAGTGCCAGCAGGTTTTTGTCCGGCTTCAGCTTGGAAGAGCCTGGTAAACACGCAAATTTTGGGGAGCTTGAAGTCCGTTTCGATACTGCCGCCGAGACGCTCCATGCAACCCACTCAATATTAGATGCCCAACGTTTTATGCATCATGAACCCGCTAAAGAAGCTAAAGTGAGTAATGTTGTTATTGACGGGTTCACAAAAAAGAAAGGCACGATTGGGGACATCCTGAACAGAAATGTAAAATATTCCGATACTTCGAATGATATCCGCGCAAACTACCGGGAATGGTTTGGTGGCCGCCTGGATCAAATCGATACGTCACTGGTTGATATTATTGTTCGCCAGCCTGTTGAACTGATTGGTTTTATGAAGGAAACCGAAGACCGGAAAATTACCGATATTCGGGATTTCACCCCTGAAAACCTCAAACGGTATATTGAATCCCTTGAACAGCAATGCAGCAGATTCAAAAAGGCCTTGGTTGACGTTCAGAAAGCTCTTTCACAACCGAACGAAAAACTCTCATCGGCCGAGTGGATGGGTTCGTATATGCAGATGATGCACCGGCTCAGCGAGTCCTGCTGTTTGGCTGAAAAGGTAAAGGTTCTTTACAACACCATTATTCAGAGAAAAGAAGAACTCTTCAGCCAGTTTCGTCTTGATAGCTTTATTGAAAAACACCCTGGCGCAGAGCATTTGGCAGGGGTGCCGAAAGGTGGAACATTCATCCTTCTTTATTCATCGGGCAGAGGCATTATCCGCCTGAATGATGGCCAGGTTATCGGTGATTTATGTCTCCCTTACCTCTGCTGTTCCGGCACACCATCGGCTACGTTTGTAATCCCGGAAGAAAAAGTATCGCTGGGGCTGCCTGTTCATCATGTCTGCCGGGAAACGGATGATGAAGCAAGCGAGATCCGACTTGATGTAACTCCCCGGTCAGGAGAAGTAAAAGCCTTTATAGGAGAGGTGCAGATTGAAGATGCGATTACCCAAAATGATGCCGGTACATTCTTCAATCCCAACCTGGTTGAGCCGGGCGATTTTGGCAAAGCGATCCGTTTTACAGTTAATGACCAACCCACACATCCAACACTGGTGGTCGTTGAAAAACCGGAACCCCGCTTTGCCATAACGGAAAATATCCGTTTTGATAATGAAAACACCTCAGCCATAGTTACGTTTATCAATCAAACTGCAAACCGCGCAAACCTCAACTTTGAGTGGGATTTCGGTGATAACAGCATAGATGCATCCAATGAACAGCAATTTGAAAAGCTGTACCAGGTTCAACCCGGAAGTGAAATTTCATTAACAGTTACTCTGAGTGCATCAAATGATTACTGCTCAGGTATTCACTCTGATACGATCAGAATTACGGTACCCGAATTTGAAAGGGAAGAACCAGAGCCTGAGCCCGTGCCTGAACCTGAACCGCGCCCGGAACCTGAACCCGAGCCGGATCCGGTAATCCATTGCCGTGATTTTGCATCTGAAAAACTCAAAATGTCACTTGACAGGCTTGATCGTGTATTCCGGTCCATTCCCGCAAATCAACGAGTTCGTCAGCAATTACATGAACTGCATCATACTCATCTGACTCCATTCTATCATTCCATTCTGGAAGATCTGCAACCTGTATTACGTGGACAAAGAGATGAGGAAATTGCCAAAATGATTGAGTCCGTTCAGAATTTCACACTCGGAAATCCACAGAGCTTTACTCATATAAATGCTCAGCGATATGCAACTTTATTATTCATAGAGATGATTTTATTATACCTGTATCCGCAGGCATGCCGTGAAAACAGGATTAATGTGCTACAGGTAAGGGATCACAGAACTCTTACCCATGTCGGGCATATCAACTGGACAGCTGCCACGGCAGAACTGACTGAAATGTTCACTAACGCTATAAGAAACAATGTAAGGGATCTGAATCTTATACAAATTTTTGAAGAAGCCAATGAATTTTTCAGTACACGGTACAGCTCCGAATTGAGAAGGGTAATGTCTCGAATACCTGTAATTTTTACACAACTATAAGTCAAAATCATTGAACCAGCACCCGAAACATATCATTGATAAACTTCAGATTGAGATCAATCACCCTCAAATAAAGGATACGCGGCAGAACGTACTTTCTGAAAGGATTCAATCTGCCGTAGTTGATGGTGTGGAATCGTTCGGAAAGAAAGAAACAAAATTCAATCCTTCTAAAACTCTAAGATTTGACCGGATTATCCTCACAATTGACTTTAGCCATCAGAATACTGACCGGTTAAAGGCAGATGTTGAAAAAGAACTGGCTGCAATCATAGAAGGAGCAAAAACCAGTGAAAAAGGCTTCTCAAGGTCGGAAAGAAATTTTGAGAGCGAAGAACGATCATTGGATGAAAAAAAGGAAGATCTGTTCCTTTTCTTTCTTGAAAACGGAACATTCCCATGGTGGGCAACTACACAGCAAAGCCCGATGCTTGCATTAGATGCGTGGCTCGAAGAACGTACAGTAGCGGAATAGAATAAAAAATATATACCGGCACTGCGATCCGGTCCGGCAGCTGTTAAACGCCTGGTGTACCAGTTTCCCGAACACATTTTAAGAAAACTGCTTGCATTGACATCTCCGCAAGATACTGCTTTTCATGGGTTTTTGAGGTTTATCGATCTGACTGACCGGTTTTCCCGCAGGCATTCAGCAAAACTAACGGCCGGTTTTGCCGACAGATTCAAACACCGTATCTATGAATCTGTTTTTGACAGGATTTTACTCTCAAATAAAGATG
>SLJB01000103.1 GCA_007135335.1 Balneolaceae bacterium | reverse complement strand
TTACAATATATTCCAATATTCTTCTGTGGTTATTTCTGAATTCACTGTATTCAAGCTCCGCAATCTCTTCAGACAAATAATCAAACTGTGACATTTCTCCATGAGTTCCCGTAAACTGATCATGTAATATGCATACTGCAGCATTTACATAAGAATCCAGCATCTTATTGCAAACCTTTCCTTTTTTTAGATATTTCTCTCCCAAATTACTTTTCACGTACTCTGAGCTTTTTTTTATCAATTGATGCATTTCATCTATCAACAATTCATTGTAAATATCGTCGGCTTCTGTATTCGTTTCTTGTGCCGATATAGATAACTCTACATACGTTTTTCTAATTACCAGTGCCATCCCAATTAAAGGGTACTCTTTCTTGTAACTTGATTGTGAGTTGAAAACATCAATTATCTCCGTAATTATATCCGGTATTTGAGAACTATTCTTTATTCTCTCACAGAGATGTATTTGTAATAATTCGGGTGGCATTACAGGTAAACTCTCACTTATATCTTCAATAACTAATTTACCATTCGTTATACAAATACCATGGCTGCAGCTTCTTTCTCTTACTGCAAGTTTAATATTTCTGATAATTTTTTTTAATGATGGATCTTTCTCTCCTGCTTCCCTGAATATATTATCATCAACTTTCGTGAAAATTAGCTTCCGAAGCTGAATTTGAAAATTTGGATCCTCTAATGATGAAACATCTAGTTTGTGAATATGCTCATCAATCTTTACTAAGCTTCCACTTGAATCACATTCAAACAAATCTGCTATATAATCCCAAGCTAAGTCCTCTAGTTTTTCATTTCTTATATAATAAAGACGGCTGGATGATGCCTTCATTCTTAGGTAGGATAATGCAATAGAGTGTGACATTCTCACAATCTTGCTTACAAATACTCTATCTAAATGTTTGTTCAAACCGTAGCTTTCAGATATTTTATTCCCCATTGTACGCTGAGCTTTTAGTAAAATCTAAAAAACAAATCAATTTAGATTTTTACAAATGATAACAATTAGAATTTTTTCACAATACAATCTGAAAAATTCAAAATGTGTATTTCTATACAATTAATCCATAATTAACAGCAGCTTAGTTTTCATTTCATTTTTGTTTAACAATCAAATAAGTGATTCTGTGTTTAGTGTTTCTAATAGCTGGCAATCTGGTATTAGAAAATACTAATATCGATCTCTCAACTCTAATTCCGCAACTTTTAGCCATAAAAAAACCCCGAACTGCTGATGCAGCCGGGGTTTGTAAGCTTTTTATCAAAGTCAGACTGTTTATCTGGAAATGATATCCCCTTCCGGGTTTTTAAGCATGTTGATTACTTGCCTGTGCCCGAATCGTGTAGCAAGATCCAGCGGGGTTAAACCTGCATTGTTCTTGCCGTGCATATCAGCGCCTTTGCTGAGCAGCTGCTCTACAACAGAAAGCTGCCCATTCTCGGCTGCAATCATCAATGCCGTTTCACCGTTGTTGTTTCTTACATGAATATCCGGATTGTGAACCAGAATAATTCGGAGCATTCTCGGATTTCCGATTCTTGATGCAAGCATTAACGGTGTATTGCCCTCTGTGTCAACAGTGTCTATGGCAGCTCCTTCAGATAGAAGTACATTTAAACTAACTAAATCGATAGTTTGAACAGCTTCAATCAGATCGTCTGCTACTTTCGTTTCTGTTGCAAAAACAGTACCTGTAAACAGTACTGCCATTAAGATCGTTGTGATTATTTTTGTTACTTGATACTTCATTTTTTTACCTGAGTACTCGTATTTAATTTTTAGATTTTCCTGATAAATTTTCAGCCGGGGCTTAATTTATATCCCGGCAGATATTACAGGCCTTTATAACGAATAGCCTGCAGCCGGGGTTGCAAAAAAACAGCTCTTTTTACTGACTTATAAATAGTAATGCCGCATCTCGAAACCGCATTAAAAGGTAAGCAGGTCCTCAATAATCAATAAAGTAAAATCGCTTCCATCCCTAAATTATTTAAAGAAATTACAAGCATACCCCAATTCATGGGTAATTAATTTTAGATGTTTGAGGATTTCGTCCCTGATCTGTGCGTAAAATTTTCAATCTTCTACGATGTGTAGGTAATCCCTTTTCCGGGCGGTTGAGTATATGCGAATTCCAGCTGCCTTATGAGACTGTTAGAATTTTCTTATAATCATCAGATCTCTTGTATAATATTTACTATTTCTTAACTTTATGCTAGCAATCTATATCAGACAACATGCAGGTTTGATGCAATCATCAAACCCGGAGCAATGGCGCTTCAATAAGTAATTACATAAGCAATAGCGCTTTAGAAATCAGTAGTTTAATACTAATCTTAAACATCTGGAAACGTGAATAACCAGGTATTAATCGTAGAGGACTGTTTTATTCAATCTACAGTACTCAAAAAGATTCTGGAAAGTGAGAATTACGGCGTATCTGCCGTATGCAGGTCCGGTGATGAAGCACTGAGCGAAGTTGACAAGTATACTCCTGATCTGATCTTAATGGATATTTATCTGAAAGGTGAGATGAACGGTGTTCAAACAGTGAAAAAAATCAGGGAAAGATTTGAAGTGCCTGTAATTTTTATAACTGCTTTGAATGATTCTGACCTATTCAGTGAAATTCAAACAATTCTGAATTCCGGTCTCTTACAAAAACCGGTTTCAAAGTCAGATCTGGTAGGTGCTCTTCATAATTTCATGCCTGCTAATGCTGTTGCATAAAATAACTTAAACAGAGTAATTTTTAATTCCGGCTGACATATTTACAATCCCGGCCGGCCCGATGATCTCATTCTTTGTGCTCCGGCAGATCGAATGGAATCCGGGTGAGCTATTCCGTCAAGTTTCTTGAGTTGTTCGTCATTTAACAGTTCTGCCAGTTCTTCTCTGAAAGCTTTGTACTTTTCGGCTACTGCTTCTCTCTCATCCTCTCGCAGCTCGCGAATAATACCCCGTATTTCTGTATGATACTCACTGAGCCTCTCCATAAAAGCTTCCGCCTGATCACCCTCCAGATCCAATTGACGTGATAAATTTCTTCTGACCACAGCTCGTTCAGGCCTTTCACCTCGCTGGCGGTTCATCCAGCCCGGCCGCTCGCCTCTTTCCCGTTCAGCTATTTCAATCTGACCGGTATCTGTACCCGGAATAACCTGGTCTTTAATCAACAACCCGGTTATCAATCCAACCAGAAAAATCACGAAATATGCCACTACTGCTTTTTGTTTTGTATTCATTCTTTATGGATTATTGAGTTGATAATTCTTCCAGATAGATCATATAATCGTCTGCTTCACTTTCAAGATTGGGGTAAAAAATTTCGCTGATCAAATACTCACTGTCTGTTTGATGTTCAGAAACTGATTCTATTCTGAACACAGATGTAACTGCCAGCACAGCTATAGATGCTGCAATCGCGTATTTCCTGAACCAAATAAGTGAAACCTCTTCAAAGCTCTTGTTTTGGAATTCATATTGATTAATTGCGTGTTGAATATTAGAAATCTGGTTTTTGAAATTACTTTTTTCATCTGCTGATCCGTAAAGTGCAGATAAATCCGGCTGTTTCATGATGTCATGAAAATCCGAGAGAAGATCAGGATAATCCTGTAACTCAGCTTTCAGCTGCCGCATCTCCTCCGACGTTAACGCTCCGTCTGCAGCATCAATAATTTTTCTTTCCAATTGAAGTCGTTTCAGTTCCATCACATGCTGTAATTTTTCATTAATTGAGCGAGCTCTTTACGAGCCCGGAACATTCTGTTTTTTACGGTTTGCTCATTTATTCCGGTTACTTCTGCAATTTCAGGATAACTTAATCCGTCCACCGATTTCATGATCACTATGGTTCTCAGCAACTCAGGAAGTTCCGATATCGCTTTTCTGAGTTCTAAAATATCATCACGTTCATCACGATGTTTAAACTCATCAGACTCAATCCGGTGCTCCTCTACCGGCACTGAACTTCTTCCGCTCTCCTTTTTCTGTTTTCTGAACTCATCAATACAGATATTCCTCGCAATTGAGTAGAGCCACGTGTAGAGGGTTGAATTCCCCTGAAATCGGCCGATATTTTTGTATGCTTTCAAAAATGCCTCTTGTAAAATATCTTCGGGGTCAAGTGCAGAGCCGGACAGATATGCAGAGAGTGCACGGTGAAGACGCGGATAAAGATTCGGTATCTCTTGTTGGAATTTTTTCCTGATGTCTTTATCCATCACACTTTCACCGCGTTCCTCTGCATTATTTCTGCTTACCTGTTTCTGAAGCCGGGAGCTCTGTTTCTGTTTGAATTCACAGGCTGTCCCTGCATCATAAACGATTGTAACCTCTCATACTCTGCTGCCGTAAGCAGTTGTTTGAGTTCGTTTTGAATATCTGTCATCTCTTCCCGTCTTTCGCGTCGCAGCTGAAGCATTTCTTCTCTGTCTGTAGCGCCGGCCCAAGCAGGTCTGCCTGTTGCATGATTATCGAGCAGTTCTTTTACCCTGGCGGCTTTCTCGCCTTCCAGTCCTGCTTTTTCTATCATAACCTCATGCCGTAATGTACGAATTTCGTCCATACTGTTGATGCGTTCAGTTCTGATGGCATCCAGCTTTTCACGCTGCTCAGCTGTCAAAATTTCGTTCAGTTTTTGCTGCATTTCTGCTCTGTATTCGAACCTTCCCTCATCGTAAAGGCCACGGCCGCTGCCCCGAACCCCTGCCTCACGCTGATTAATTTGACGATTACCTCTTACAGCGCCCCTGCCATCCCGTCGGTTTTGCTGTTGAGTAAACCTGCGCTCAGTCCGGCCTTCAATCGATACAGCTAAGATCTCTTTCTTTTGATCATCAGTTAACTGAAGAGCTTCTCCATGCTGCACAATGAAGTGCTGACCACCCGACATCCATACACCGGACTGCTGACCCGGCTGGGCCATTCCATCCATTTTTATAAAGAATGCAAATATTACTAAAATTACTATTTTTTTCATGGCTTTCACCTGTTGTTAAATCTATGGTTCTGTTCTATTGGATTAGACGTAAAAAGGCAATAATCGTTTGATAATAGTATCAAGTGATTCATCATTCACTATCTTCATACTATACAAACTCTCTATAGTGCAACTGTTTAACCATGTATAAAAACGTACAGCTTTTCTGCTTTTTCATCGCGGGGATTGCGCTCTTCTCTTTTCAATGTACTGATTTTGAATCCTCTTCTGATTATAGCTCTGATCAAACAAACCGGTTTGTTATTACCGGAGCTTTCGAAAATCTTATCAAAAATGCTGACAGCCTTGCAACAAAAAAACCAGTCTCGATAAACAATGAAAAAAATCAATACCTCGGATTTCACCCCGGAACATACGCAAGCATGGCATGCTACTGGTGGCCTGATCCGGCCGGTTCTGACGGGCTTCCCTACATCAGAGTGGATGGGCATGTAAATCCTGATACCAGAACTGACAGATCAGATCTTCCGGCAATGATTGAAATGGCTAAACGGACTGAAGTACTCGCTCTTGCTTACAAATCAACCGGGAATGAGATCTATGCTGAACACGCAATGAACCAGCTGTACACCTGGTTCATTGATCCGAACACGGCCATGCTTCCTCATCTTGAGCATGCACAGATGATTCGCGGAGTTGACACCGGCAGATCTTACGGAGTCATCGACACATGGTGGCTCGTACGTGTGATTCAATCCATCCCGTTGCTTGAAGAGTCCGGTCTTTGGAATGATGCCATTGAAAAACCAATACAAAATTGGTTTACACATTATCTGAACTGGCTGCGAAATAGTGAATTTGGGTTAAAAGAGATGGAATCGAAAAACAATCATGGCACGTGGTATGATGTGCAGGTTGTTACCATAGCGGTCTATTTAGATCAAACTGATTTTGCAAAACTCCACCTTGAAACAGTTTCAGCCAAACGTATAAATCGGCAGATCACAAGAAATGGCCGTCAACGATATGAAACACGCAGACCAAGACCGGAACATTACAGCATCTACAATATAAGCGGGTGGCTTGAGCTTTTGATGTATGCAGAGCATCTGAATGCAGATCTGCAACAAAGAAGATCTCTGTTTGGAGGAACGATAGAAGACGGTGTTCTCTATTTAATCAGCCTCATGCAAACAGCCGATTTTGATGACATCCTCGATCCGATGGATCGTACAGACAGTGACAGGCTTTATCTTGATCTTCTGTTCAAATCATCAGCTTTTATCGAAAACCCTGCTTTTTATCATGAGATCAAGCGAATACATCCTCTCATCAGAAATCCTGAAATTGTTTTCCTGCGATATCCTGAAGATGTGAACCATTTTGAAAGCAGCCCGTGATCAGGAGAATCCAAAAACTACCATCCCCACCATACAGAGCGCAGCAAATGCCAGCAGTTTCAATAAGAGCGGGAAACAAAATCTGAACCAGCGATCGTACGGAACACCTGCCATTCCGAGAATGCCCATCAGTACTGCGTTTGTGGGTACAATCATATTGGCAAAACCATCACCAAAGAGAAATGCCTGTACGGCAATTTGTCTTGACACCCCGAGGAGATCACTCAGCGGAGCCATAAGCGGCATCGTAACAAATGCCTGCCCGCTGCCGGAGGGCACAAACAGATTGAGTATGGTTTGCATAATCATCATACCCACCGCAGAAAGCTCCGGGCCTACCATGCCGAGTGGAACAGACAGAGCGTTTACGATGGTGTGAAGTATTTCACCATCTTCCATAATCAATGCAATACCTCTTGCAACACCTACAAGCAGGGCCGTTTCAGTTAATTCCCTCGCGCCTATCACAAACTCCTTTGCCATGAGGCTGGGGCCAATTCTGCCAATGATTGCAGCAACAATTCCCAGTATTAAAAAGGCAGCCCCCAACTCTGTGAGATACCAGCCATTATATCTGATTCCATACACCGCCACACCCAGTGCAACAATAAATGAGATCAAAATTGAGATATGGGTCAGTGATAAAGCCGGGTACTCTTTCGGCGGGGCTCCGGCATCAGGCGGTTCAATCCCGAA
This sequence comes from Balneolaceae bacterium, assembly GCA_007135335.1. Lineage (GTDB taxonomy): Bacteria > Bacteroidota > Rhodothermia > Balneolales > Balneolaceae > Rhodohalobacter. The sequence goes on along the minus strand of SLJB01000103.1, from coordinate 27,699 downwards.
CATTAAGCTTTTTGAAGGTTCCGCCTGAACCTTTCGTGAGTAATTCCACACGTGATGTGCACCGATCATCACAAAAGGCACCATCATAGCGAGGCGCACTTCCATACCGGAGTATGTTGGCAAGCCTGCCACTCCCTGTGCCACTACAACTGTATATTGATTAAAAGCTGCCGCTCCGTACCCAATTCCATATCCGGCCACGATAATCCCCACAGCCGTCATTGTATCCATATTCATACTGCGGCACAGTGCTACGAGTATGAGCACAAAAGGTATATACTCCGCTGATGCCCCAACCGCACTCGAAGCTAACGCAAAAACAAATACCACGATAAATATGAGTGTTCCGGGCCGGCCTCCAAGTTTTTCAAGCAGCCTGCCAAGCAGTGCATCAATGGCGCCGGTTTTGCGGATAACTGCCATCACACCGCCAATAATAAAGAGGAAAAATATGATATCCTGCGCTGCCGCAAACGCCCTTGGTATTGCCGTAAACAGGGATATTGGGCTGAGGAATTCGCCATCTTCGGCTACTTCGAAAGTACCCGGAACCACCACTTCCCTACCATTAACCACTTCGGTTTGAAAAGCTCCCTGCGGAATAATCCAGGTTGCTGCGAGTGCGGCCACCATCAAAAAGAAGAGCAGCGTAAGTGTGTGTGGCATTTTAAATTTCATAGAAACACAATAAGGGCTATGATTTATTTGCAGACCGAAAATAGGCATGGCCGCGATTGGATTCAAACGGAGAGTTTTAAAATCACGCTTTCAAAATCTGATGCTAAGGCCGAACCCGACAAAACAGTGGGGATTTTCCTGATTGTAGGTTTAAAATTAATTGAGTTGATTCTTGTTAGTGCTTTTTTTGATGCTTACATGATGATATTCGAATAAATAGATTCTGTCTCAAATTCACTGATGACGGTCTTTCAAAGTTTTACTAATGAGCTTACAACTATACTCACGGCAAGAAATTCACACTATCAGAAGAGTTGAATTCTACTGTGAATTTGAAAGGCAACGTCTGTAATCTTATAAAAACAAAAAACGAGGAAGAGATGAAGGGAAAACATGTTTACACATTTGGAAGCGGAACTGCCGATGGCGATCGGTCGATGAAACAACTACTTGGCGGAAAAGGAGCCAATCTCGCAGAAATGTCAACCATAGGGCTGCCGGTTCCTGCCGGTTTTACCATCTCCACGAATGCCTGCCACTATTACTCAACACATGAACACAACTGGCCGCTTGGACTGAAACACCAGGTGAAAGAGGGTATAAAATTTATTGAAGAAATCATGGAGACTCAATTCGGAGACTCAAAACACCCCCTTCTGCTCTCGGTACGATCCGGTGCTGCTGTTTCGATGCCCGGTATGATGGATACCGTATTAAATCTCGGCTTGAATGATAATACCGTTGAAGCTCTTGCTGAACACACCAACAATGAACGCTTTGCATACGACAGTTATCGGCGGTTTATCGATATGTTTGGCAATGTTGTGATGGGCATTCCCCACGAACTTTTTGAAGAAGCAATAGAATCTCTTAAAAAGGCAAAAAATGTAAAAGAGGATACTGAGCTGACCACAAAAGACCTCAAAGAACTTGTGAACCGCTATAAAGCTGTTTACAGAAAAGCTACAGGCTATATGTTTCCCGGTGATCCGTTTGAGCAGCTTGAGTGGGCCATTAATGCCGTTTTTGAATCATGGGAGAGCGACAGGGCAAATAAGTATCGCAGGATTAATCATATAACCGGCCTGCTTGGAACCGCAGTAAACGTACAGGCCATGGTGTATGGCAATATGGGTGATGACTGTGCAACCGGGGTCTGTTTCACCAGAAATCCATCTACAGGAGAAAATAAATTATATGGTGAATTTCTGATTAATGCCCAGGGCGAAGATGTGGTTGCCGGAATCAGAACCCCAAATGATATCAGCGAACTTAAAAAGCTGATGCCTAAAGATTATGAAGAACTCGAAGAGTGGGGCCGAAAACTCGAGAAGCATTACGGTAACATGCAAGATATTGAGTTTACCATTCAAAAAGGTACACTCTACATCCTTCAAACCCGAAGCGGGAAACGAACCGGCCACGCAGCTATTAAAATAGCAACGGATATGGTTAAAGAAGGGCTGATCGAAAAACGGACAGCTGTAAAAACCCATGTGGAACCGACCCACCTCGATCAGCTGCTCCATCCTCAAATTGATGCAAAAACCGTTGATCCGGATTCAGTGCTTGGTGTTGGGCTGCCGGCATCACCCGGAGCCGCAGTTGGAAAAGTAGTCTTTGAATCAGATAAAGCCGAAGAGGCCGCACAAAATGGTGAATCAGTTATACTGGTTCGTATCGAAACCAGCCCTGAAGATGTAGGCGGTATGTCGGCCGCTCAGGGTATTCTCACCTCGCGGGGCGGGATGACCAGCCACGCAGCCGTAGTTGCCCGCGGATGGGGCAAACCGTGTGTTGCCGGCTGTGATGAAATTATCATTGATTATGAAAATGGCAACTTTACCAATGGAAAAGTTACCATTAACGAAGGTGACTGGATCTCGATAGATGGAGCACGAGGTACGGTAATTGCAGGAAAGAAGGAAGTTATTAAACCCAAATTACAAGCAGACTACAAGCTGTTTATGGACTGGGTTGATGAATTTCGCGACATGAATGTACGCACCAATGCCGACACTCCAGAAGATGCCAAAAGAGCACGCGAATTTGGTGCTGAAGGAATCGGTCTATGCCGTACAGAGCACATGTTTTTTGGAGAAGAGAGAATTAAAGCCATCAGGCGAATGATTATCTCCGATCATTATGAAGCCCGCAAGGACGCACTCGAACAGCTGCTCCCTTATCAGAGGCAGGATTTTATCGACATTTTTAAAGCGATGAAAGGACTCCCTGTTACTATTCGTCTCCTTGATCCCCCTCTTCATGAATTTTTACCGCACGATAAAGATGAAATCGATGCCGTAGCTGATGAGCTTGGAATTAGCCGGAAACTATTCGAACGCAAAGTACGCTCACTTAAGGAGTTCAATCCCATGCTTGGGCACAGAGGGTGCCGCCTTGGAATTACCTATCCCGAAATAACTGAGATGCAGACCAGGGCAATACTGGAAGCAGCCATCGAACTTAAGAAAGAGAAGATGGATGTAACACCGGAAATCATGATTCCACTGATTGGAACACCTCAGGAATTTCGTGCACAAAAAATGGTGATCGATAAGACAGCAGCCGTTGTGTTTGATGAAACCGGTAAAAAAGTCCGATATCGTGTCGGCACGATGATTGAGATACCAAGAGCTGCACTCGTGGCTTCCCAAATTGCAAAAGATGCTGAGTTCTTCTCATTTGGAACCAATGACCTGACCCAGATGACATTTGGTTACAGCCGCGATGATGCCGGTAAGTTTTTGGGTGAATATCTGAAAGAGGGTATTCTCCAGGAAGATCCATTCCAGGTGCTCGATATTGAAGGAGTAGGGCAACTCGTAGAGATGGCAGCAAAAAATGGCCGTATGGAAAAACCAACCCTTAAAGTTGGTATATGCGGGGAACACGGAGGCGAACCCCGTAGCGTAACTTTCTGCTACAAAATGGGGCTTGATTACGTATCCTGTTCACCATTCAGAGTGCCGGTAGCAAGGCTTTCTGCAGCGCAGGCAGCTTTAAACTCATAATTTTTGGCTTAATGACCTGAGAGAAGCCGGTTCAGAGTACAACTCTGCAATCGGTTTCTCTTTATTTTATTGGTTACTAATCCGGTAACGAATAATCTCTTCGAGCGGAATATCCTGCCCGCGCTCTTCCTGAAGACGCTCAATAAGTGCGGTAGAAAGGTTTATCCTTTGCATACGAACCAGCTACTCAGGAGTAACATCAGTATACCCAAGATCGTGCACATTACTGGTATAATGCGCGGTAACCCCGGCACGCCTCAGCTGAACAAAATCGTCAAGTGTTAACTCATCATATCCAAGTTCAATCATCATAGCGATGAATGTTGTGGTGACATTTGCATTCGCCAGCCGAACTGCTGCATCCGTGGTTAAATCAGTAAATCCAAGAGCCCGAATGTTCGACATATATGTGGCTGTAACCCCCTGCGACCTCAATTCACGCAAATCGTCATGCGTTAAGTCTGTGTAACCCATCTCCACCATCAGTGTATTCATTCGGTTTAGCAGATCCTCACCGGGGCCGCTGTTAAATACCGAACTGATTGCTGATGCTGCCGGAGAAAAAGTGAAGTTATTTGCAGCACGAATCATAAAGAATGCCACTAAAACAATAATGGCTGCTTTTAAAAACTTCCGGCCACCGCCTTTGCTTTTTGGATCCTGATCTATCTGCCTGTCTGAATCTACTCTCTTCTTTATATATGTATCGAGCAAGTCTTGTTTCTGATTACCAGATCTGCTGCCGCTGTTTTGATATTTCGTTGCCATAGCTGTTATCTAATGATTCTGAATTGTTCGATTCGATTGTGTTCTAATTTCTCAGAAACTTAACACTACATTATATTAACTAAACCTGAATTGATACGTACGTTTGCGTATCATAACTGTTTCATCATTAAAATTTAAAGTACAAATATGGCTGTAATTAACAGAATTATCCCATTCTTATTTCTTTTCATGTTTGTTGTGTCCTGCGATCAAAACAGTGCACAAGATTCTGTAATCGAAGTTGTTGACGCACAACAGCTTCTTGATGATGTAGAGTACCTTGCATCTGATGAACTTGAAGGCCGCCTCACCGGAACAGAAGGCAATCAAAAAGCAAGAGAATACATTTCAGACCGATTCAGCTCTCTCGAATTACAGGCTTTTAATAACACTTTTGAACAGTCGTTCAGTTTTACAAACACACGAACCGGCACAGAGTTTAGCGATGCCATTAACCTGATTGGGTACATTCAGGGTAGTGTGTACCCCGAAAGATACATTGCAGTAACCGCGCACTATGATCATCTTGGTATTCGGGATGGCGAAATCTATAATGGCGCAGATGATAATGCGTCCGGCACAGGCGGACTCATGGCAGCTGCCAGATATTTTTCTCACCATCAGCCCGAGAGCAGCATCCTCTTTGTTGCATTTGATGCCGAAGAGCAAGGGCTGCAGGGAGCCCGGTATTTTGTTGAAAATCCGCCGGTTCCTCTCGATCAGATTATGTTGAATATCAACATGGATATGATCAGCACAAATTTTGAGAATGAACTCTACGCAGTGGGTACAAATCACTATCCATTTTTACGGCCATTGGTTGAAGAAGCTGCCACAGATGCTTCAATTGATGTGTTGTTCGGGTATGACGGTGCTGACGGACGCGATGACTGGACCATGTCATCCGATCACGGGCCATTTCATTCTAAAGGAGTTCCATTTATCTACTTCGGAGTTGAGGATCATCCGCACTATCATGCTCCATCTGATGTTTTCGAGAATATTAATCCTGAGTTTTATGCAGAAGCGGTTGAGACAATCATAAGTTTTATTGTGCATGCAGATAGGAACCTTTCCGCAATTGCCGAGGCTTCAGGAAGATAAACGGGAATTTTGTGACTCCACCGGATACTGCTTACGATACCAATATTCAGAAAATCAGAGAGCGGTTCAGCAGCATTTCAATCCGTAAGGCGGCTATCATTACATTTTTTGCAATGCTGCCTTTTGGGTTGATTCTCTTTATTACAGCTTCAGCTCTGGATATTAAGGGCTTACGGATGGAGCTTATTTTAAGTAAAACCCCCTATTTAGTTACTCTTGGCTTAATTTTTTATGCCTTCAGAATAAAGAAACTAAGCTTAATACCCATTCTCAAAGATAATGGAAAGTATCGGGGTGAGATCCTGTTAGTTTTGCCACTTATCGTCTTTTCTATCACTGTTGTCTGGATTGCCATCCTTTTTCTGAACCTCGCGAGCTCATCCGTAGCTCAAAGTTATCTTGATTACATGAATAGTATTGAATTTTTAGTCACATCGGAGGATACACCTTTGATTGACTATCTGTTCATTTTTATAGCGATTGCCATTCTTCCGCCACTGTTAGAAGAGATTGTTTTCCGCGGCGCCATGATTGAAAGGCTCGGAAGAAAATACAGCTATAAAACAGCTCTTATTATATCATCTGTGCTGTTTGGTGTGATGCACATCGACATCGTCGGAGCTCTCACCTTTGGGGTTATTCTTAGCCTGATATATCTGAAAACAGGCTCACTCTTCATCCCTATCCTCATTCATGTAATCAATAACGGGCTGGTTGTTATTTTTATGTTTATGGATGATCAATTCCTGCAGATTGATCCCTGGCTAACCATCGAACCCTATATTGAATACAGCTGGATTGCAATTCTGCTCTTCATTCTAAGTTCAGGTTGGCTCATAAAATACATTAAAAACAACTGGCACTTTGTACATGATAAAGAGCCGGTTCGGGGTGTGGTTGAAGCAAAACCAGACAAAAATCAGGATAATAAATTCAGTCCAGTTCCTTAGTCATAAAGTACATGGTTGGTTCACCATAGGAGAAACCTACGCGCTCGTAAAGACTTCGGGCTCTGTTATCTTCCCGAACTTCTAGAGTAATTTTACAACATCCCGTTTCGGTGGCTTTTTTCTCAACAGTTCCAAGAAGAGCCTGCCCAATACCAAGGCTTCTGTATTCCGGCAGAACAGCAAGATCATGAACATTGATAACCCTGGCGGCCCTGAATGTAGAAAAGCTGTAGAAGCAGTTAGCGAGGCCGGCAGCTGCTCCATTTGAATATGCGATGAAACAGATTGTGCCGGGAAAATCCCTTAATTCATCAATTAATCTTTTTTTAGATATGTCTGGAAGCTCTTTTCCCAACCCCATAGGGTCGCGGGCATAGGCATTTGTAATTGAGAGAATGGAGTCGGTATGCTCTTTTTTTGAAAAATCTGCCTCAACTATGGTCAATTTTTTCATGTAATTAGATTCCTTTATTATTGTTGATGGCTGTTGTTTTTTTTAAAATAATATTGTCAATTTGTACTTCAAATCTAATTCTAAACAAAACTTATTGCTATGAAGAAATATCTCATTCTTTTATTAATCGTGGTTCCCTTTATTTTTACCGGCTGTTATCACGCGCAAATTACTACAGGGCTGCAAGCATCAGAAGAAGTTTATGAGGATAAATGGGCAACATCATTTATTAGCGGACTTGTACCTCCAAGTATTGTTAACGCAGAGCGGGAGTGCCGTAACGGGGTGGCACGTGTTGAAACACGTATCAGTTTTCTTAATCTTGTAGCACACATGGTTACTTTCAGCCTCTATTCGCCTATGGAAATAACTGTTGTATGTGCAGCATCTCAAAGAGCTGATTTACAAACCATTGAAGTGGAAAAAAACTCTTCAGCTGAACTCGTAATGGATACTTTCAGCGATGCCATTAAACAATCAGCCCAAACAAGGGAACCGGTTTATGTATCATTTAAGTAATAAGATTTCTGATTAGAACAAAAAAGGCCGTGCACTCATGTACACGGCCTTCTTAAATAGATTTTACTATTCTGATCGGACTACTGTACAATCAGCTTTCCTACCATTCCACCGGCAAAGTGACCCGGGAATGTACAAATATAGTCATACTCACCGGTTTCATCAGGTACCGTAAATGTAATGGTATCTGTTTCGCCGTTGCCGAGCATGGCTGTTGTTACGATAACTCTGTCTTCAAAATCAGGAGCGATATATTCATTGTCCCGAGCGGTAATTGAGGCTCTCGCAAATGCATCTACATCAGTTCCAAGCTCTACCAATGCCAGGTTGTGAGACATAGCTGTGGGAGGAAGGTTACTGATCGTTGTGAGGCGAATTCTGATCTCTTCGCCGGGCGCAGCCTCGATGCCTTCCAGTAATATATACTGTCCTGCCTGTCCGCCGGTAACAAGACCGTCAGCCGCTTCACGAACTACAAACTTCATGTCGTCGGTTCCGATAATTTCGATGGTTCTTACGCCGTCGTCTACTGCTTCTTCAGTTGCCTGCTCAGCGGTTTCGCCACCGCCACAAGCAACAAAAGCGAACATCAGGGCAAGAAGAATTGAACTAATAAATAATTGTTTCATTTTTTTAATATGTGTTTTGGTTTTACTTCACTGTTTTAAAACATTTCTGAATTACTAAACATTCAGGTTAAGGTACGATTTCTATGATTGAGATAACAGATTTCTTACATCTTCAATGATCTCTTCATGGTTAAATTCACTGCCTGAATAGGTTCGCCTTATCTGTCCCTTTTTATCGATCAGGGTAACCCTATCTGTATGATCTATGAAGTAGATTGGGCGATTATCTTCGGTGAATCTTGTTGGGGTTTTTACAGTTTGAACCTCCAGTTTTCGAAGAAGACTTTCAACTTCCTGCCTGTCTCCTGTCAGAAATTTCCAGTTCTCCTGATCAACTCTGTAACTTTCCGCATAGTTATACAATACATCCGGGGTATCTCTGTCAGGATCGAAGGATACACTTACGAGCATAAAGTTCTCCTCATCCGGCAAGCCGCGCTGTACATCCCTCATGTTATACGTTATGATTGGGCAAATATCCGGGCAGTGTGTATACACATACCCAACCAGCATTACGTTGCCTTGGAAGGATTCCGGAAAATTTATCTCATTACTGAATTGGTCAGTGAGTGAATACACCTCACCTTCAAACGTATCTTTCACAGAAAGACGATCGCAGCCCGGCATCAGAATCACTGATACCAGAACTGCAGCCATCAAACCGCTGAATTTATTCTTTGTTAGTACCGCACTAAAAAACCGCATCACATCTGCCTGTTTAAATTTACCTCAATGGTACCGGGCTATCCGGGCTGTATGGCAGCGAGCCGCCATAAGTTGCCTGCAGCACATCATAGATAACAGGGGTATATGAGAGCACGATTAAAATAATAGCAATAATGATGTATGGCTTGAAGTTTCTGAGCCATGTTGCCGGTTCATCATGCAGTGATTCGGATATTGGGAATGTAACCACAGCATCCTCCTCAGGCACTTCACTTTTCGAGAATACCGTAGTGAAAAATGAAATGATATAAATCACAATACCGATGAACATGATTGAGCCGCCTAGTACGGTGAGATCAATGTATGGCATCCAGTCTGCCTGATAGAGTACACTATCAGGGTTTGCATAGGATGCACCTGTATTCGTACGCCGAGGCATTCCCATCAATCCGCCAATCTTCAATCCGTACGACATGATGAGCAGCCCTATGGTATATACATAAGGAGCAATCATTGCCCAGGTTTTAAGACGTATCGTTTTATTCATAAACTGGCCAACCATGTATAAACTTCCACCAAGGAAAGCAAGCATTACAGGCCCGGCTACGGTCAGGTGAAAGTGTCCCGGTACCCAGGCCGTGTTATGAATTACGGTATTCAACTGATAAGAAGCGTTGATGATTCCGCCAATTCCGCCAAAAATAAAGATGATGAGTCCGGTAATCAGATAAGCAAAAAACCAGTTCTCTTTCTTAAAGTATGGCAATTTCCACATCCAGCCGAAAAGGCCTTTCGCGCCCCTTAGTTTACCTGCATGCTCCAGCGAAGCCGCCAGAGTGAATGCCGTAATCAAACTTGGCAGTGCTACTGCAAACGTAAAGATACCATGCAGTAATTTCCACTGAGAACTGATGGCAGGGTCCATATACTGGTGATGGGTCCCAACCGGAATGGAGAACACGATAAACATCATGAATACCAGACGGCCGGCCATATCAGAGTAGAGTTTTCCGCCTGCCAGTTTTGGCATAAATACATAATACATCACGTAAGCCGGGAGCAGCCAGAAATAGACCAGCGGATGGCCGAAGAACCAGAACAAAGTTCTTGCAAGCATTACATTTATCTCATCCACCCAGCCTAATGACCAGGGCAGAAGCATAAAGAGAATCTCAACCGCTACAGCCAGAGTGGCGATAAACCAGACAATAAATGTGGTGAAAATACCAACAACGGCAAGCGGAGTTTTCTTCCCTTCATTCTCTCTTCGCCATCGAAGATAGAGAGGCACCCAGTTAGCAGAAGCCACCCAGGATCCCACCACAAGCAGGGTTAACCCTATGTAGAAAAGCGGGTGAGCTTTTAATGGCGGGTAAAAGGTATAGAGAACCGTTGCCTCACCAATAAGTATCACAATGGCTGCCATCACTGAACCTACAAGCATGAGAATACCGCTGGTCCATGCAATTTTTGTGTTCAGGTGCATTTTAAGTGAATACGGGATCAGAGCATTCCCAAAAGCCACAGCGAAAAAGGTGGTGAATACAATTGCATTCAGAACCCCATGAAACGTGAGCCCTTTATAGTAATCTCCGCCCACAAAAGGGTCGCTTTGGATGATTCCGGCCCTGAACAGGGTCTGCATCAAACCACCATACACCCCGATAAATAATAATACCATCGGGATAACAATAAGAATAGCTACAAGTCGCCTGTCTGATTTTGAAAACCGAAATGTATAATCACTCATTATAAACTGCCTCCAATCATTTCAGTTACTTCGTCGTTTTCTTCAATGATAAAACGGCCGGCCATTGTATGGTGTGCAGCACCACAAAACTCATGGCATGCGTACATAAATTCTCCGGGCTTGTTAAATGTAACCCGCATGTAGTTTATAGCCCCCGGTACAGCCATCAGGTTTATGTTGTGTTGTTCAACCTTAAACCCATGAATGATATCCTGAGAGGTTACATACAAATCTACCGTTGAACCAACCGGAAGACGTACCGTACTTGGCTGAAACGCCCACATTCGGGCAACCATCTGGAGTTCGTACGTGTCAGGTCCGGTTTGAAAAAGTGTATCTGTAACAAACGGGTCCATATCTGTGATACACGTAGGCACATCAATATCCTTTGCTACAGCCGCGTACATAATTGCCCCAAAAAAGAGAACCAGCAGCAAACCACTCAGTCCTAAAGCAAGTTTTTCTGATTTATCCATTTTATTAACCTCTGCTTAACAGTTCAAAGTATAGTGCAAACCAAATAACCGCGAAAAATACCATCATTACAACAAAAAATGCCATGGCACCTTTGGGGCGGAACTCTTCAACTTCACCATTGGATTCATTTTCACCCATTCTTAAACCTCACCTTTTTTATTTTTGTTAACCGCGCTAAAATAAAGCGTTCTGCATAAGAAAGTAAAAAGATAAGTGTATCCAAAATAAAAAAAAATGCATCGCCTGTTAAACGTGCACTTTTAACCCCCCGAAAACCAGAAAAATCATGGATGATATCGCAATGTAACCGACCCTCCTGAAGTACGGGCTGACATTAACGGACCCCCATTTCCTATTTTACCTCGAACGTAATTTCTTTCCACCACTCCGGAGAAGTTTTGTAACCTGGTATTTACCCTGTTTCCTCTGAGGTCTATCTCCAAATGCTCGGTTTCCGGTATATCAATGGTAATGTTTCCGCCGCTGGTTTGAAGTTCAACATCATCATAGAATACATTAAACCCTCCCCGAATACTTCCGCCACTCGTTCGGGCACTCAGCCTGGCTGAAATTTCTTCAAGTTGGATACTGCCACCTGATGTTCGCAGCTCTGCCGTGCCTTCCAATCCATTTACGCGAATGCTGCCGCCACTGGTTCGGGCCTGCACGTTGCCGGAAATACCCTCCAGAGTAATGGTACCTCCGGATGTTTGAAGTTTCACATCACCCTCCAAATAAGTGCCTCTTACACTGCCACCACTTGTCTTTAAGTTTACACGGTTATAAAGATGATTTGCCGAAACACTGCCTCCGCTTGTTTCTCCATGAACATCTGAGCCCGTTGGTGTTAGTACCCGAAACGAGACAGACATACGATTTACTGAACGGAAAAAGGAAGATCCTTTAGCTCTTGCTTCAGCTGTTACCTGATCATCACTATACTGAATGGTAATATCAAAGCCGGACAGATCGGTGTCTGAAGGTGAGAGAGTTCTGTTGCCTCGTCTCACAAACATCTGTACTTCTACAAAATTCTCATCATGGCCAACCACATCAATTGAACCGCCGGTGGTTTTGATAAATACTTTGGGATTTTGTGACGTGTCAAAACGATTTATTCTGTAAGCATCATCTGTATTTTGTGCTTCTGCCACACAAAAAAATGTAATGATAAGTATTAGTAATGCTGTAAAAGCCTGTACAATTTTTTGGATCATCATTCTCACCGTTATCTGATTTAAAGCCTTCGTTTATTCTTGAAATTCCACAGGAAAGTATTCCCTTTCTCTGAACTACGAATTTAATCTCGCAGAGTTACACAGTCGAAAAATTATTGAATTGTTCAATTGGATGTGGTGTTTGTATCCTGAGAGTTCCCTATTATTGTGGCCTATTATCTACCATTAATTGCCGAACATGAAATTACCTTTTGCATTAGCCAAACGCTTTGTAGCTGCAGAGACTTTTGAAGAGACTATTCCGAAAATCAAGGCCATAAACGATAAAGAGATCCGCGTTACGCTTGACCTTCTTGGAGAAAATGTTAAAGAGAAAACCACAGCTGATGAAACCGTTGAGATCTATATTCAATTGCTTGAAAACATTCATGCTGCAAAATTAACCAGCACAATCTCTATAAAGCTCACCATGATGGGGCTCGATATTGACGAGGAATATTGCAGGAATAATCTGTACAAACTGCTTGAAAAAGCCCGTGAGCTCAATTCGTTTGTACGAATTGATATGGAGGCTTCTGACTATACTCAAAGCACCATCGATATTTATAAAGAAGCCTATAAAAAGTATGGCAAACATGTAGGGATTGTAATTCAGGCATACCTCCACAGAACTGCTAAAGACATTGATGATCTCGCAGAAACAGGCGCTGATGTTCGCCTCTGCAAGGGAGCATACAAAGAGCCCGGAAATATTGCTATCCAATCAATGCCGGAGATCAGAGAAGCGTTTAAAAATTATACAAAGGTACTACTTGAAAAAACGGGCTTTCCAAGAATAGCAACGCATGATGATGAACTTATCAATTGGGTAAAACAATATACCGAAGAGCAGAAAATCAGCAAAGACCGGTTTGAATTTCAGATGCTTTACGGCCTTCGGGAAGAGACCATGGAAGAGCTTGTAAAAGCCGGTTATCATGCACGCGTGTATGTTCCATATGGCACTATGTGGTTTCCATACTTTAAACGCAGACTGATGGAGAGAAAAGAGAATATCTTTTTCGTGCTGAAAACGATGTTTAAAAAATAATTCAGCAGTTCTTTACGCAACAATCTTTTACTGCCTTGGCTACAGCCGGCGCAACGGTCGCATCAAAAGCGCTTGGTATAATTTTGTCTTCACTTGGGTTTTCTACACAATCTGCTATTGCACGTGCTGCGGCAATATAGATTTCGTTAGTCAGTTTTACGGCACGGGCGTCCAGCAGGCCGCGGAAAATTCCCGGAAATGCCAGTACATTGTTGATCTGATTGGCAAAATCTGAACGCCCCGTTGCGATAATCCGCGCTCCGGCTTGTACCGCTTCTGCCGGCATTATTTCAGGTACAGGATTCGCCATCGCAAAAATAATGGGGTTTGCGTTCATGGATTTAACCATCTGTGACGTAAGTACTCCCGGCACTGAAACCCCGACAAACACGTCTGCATTTTCAATGGCATCTTTAAGTTTTCCCTGAAGCTGTTTTTTGTTTGTGATGGATGCCAGCTCTTCTTTAACCGGAGTAAGATCTCCCCTCTCTTTAAAGATAATTCCGCGGCTGTCGCACATTACAATATCGCGTACTCCAACTTCCCGCAGAAGCATGATGATAGCCTTCCCTGCAGCGCCGGCACCATTGATTACAACTCGAAGCTCTTCAAAATTCTTACCGGTAACTTTCAGCGCATTCATCAATCCCGCAAGCGTCACAACAGCTGTACCATGCTGATCGTCGTGCATAACGGGAATATCGAGCATCTCTTTTAGCCTGCGTTCAATTTCAAAACAGCGTGGTGCTGAAATGTCTTCCAGATTTATTCCGCCAAATGTTGGCGCAATCATTCTCACAGCTGTAATGATCTCCTCCGTATCCTGCGTATCTAAAATGATGGGAATGGCATCCACATCAGCAAACTTTTTAAACAGTACGGCTTTTCCCTCCATAACCGGCAGCGATGCTTCCGCGCCAATATTCCCAAGGCCAAGCACAGCAGAGCCATCACTCACTACCGCAACGGTATTCTTTTTTGACGTGTACTCATAAACAAGGCTGCGATTCTCCGAAATTTCAATGCATGGCTGCGCTACACCGGGAGTATAAGCAAGGCTTAAATCATCGGCAGTTTCGAGCGGCATTTTGGAATGGATGGCAACTTTTCCACCATATTTTTTGTGAGCTTCAACTGCTCTTTTTCCATAATCATGTGAAATTTCTGAAGGCATTCGGATCGATTCTTTTTTAGATTTTATTCCGTTTCATAGGGGCTGTCTGATTCTTCAGAAGCCGGTTCCCAAATGTTATTTACCCTGTTTATATCGGCCATTCTGAGGGATGGATCAATTTCAATTCGAACAATCTCATCTTTAGGCCTATCAATTATAAATTCATATTCAGGAAAAACCCATGGCCAGTCTTCTTCTGTATAGCGTTTCACATCAGACAGCTCATTCTCTTTCTGACCCCACATAATTCTCATAGGTATGTAGTGGTGAACAATTTCTCCGTCTGCAAACTCTACTTCTACATCGAGAGGCATAGGCATCAGGCCGGCCCTTTCCAGTATAACCGTTGTAGATTCACCTGCTGACAGAACATCAGAGATTGCATAATCAATGGTTTTAGTGGTGTTGATCCAGTAATCATAATACCAGTTGAGCTCTATACCGCTTTCACGCTCAGCGATTCGAATAAAATCTTGGCCGGTGGGGTGGCGAAATTTCCAATCTTCAAAAAACCGCTTCAGTGTCCGCTGAAGGGCATTCTCACCAATAACGTACCCAAGCTGATGCAGAAATATAGCTCCTTTTGTGTAGGATGCCATGCCATAAGCCATATTCGTAACATAATGATCGGCATGCAGATGCATCGGCTCTTCGAGACCGCTTTCGACCAATCTGAAATATCCGTTATAGCGGCTCAGCATCGGGTCGCCCTCGCCATCATTGAACAGTTCATTCATGATAAATGCAGAAACATAGGTTGTAAAACCTTCATCAATCCATTGATCGTAAATTTCGTTGGTGGCAATCGCACCCTCGTACCATGCATGAACCAATTCATGAACCGTTACACCAACCAAACTTTGAAATGTGCGGTTTCCGGTAATCAGTGTACCCATTGTGTATTCCATACCGCCATCTCCGCCCTGAATAACCACATACTCTTCATATGGATAGATGCCATACCGCTCATTCATGTACTCAAATGCTTTTACGGTATAATCGGGCAGTGCTTCCCAGTTTGCCAGCAACCTCTCCTGCTGGTCATCAGCGGCATTTTCAACAACCGGATCCGTCTGATAGAAAAATCTAAGTAATGGCCCGTCCGGCACCTGAGCCGTGGTATGTGTGTAATCGGGATCTGCAGCCCACATGAAATCGTGAACATTTTCTGATCGAAAATGCCAGGTAAGCTTTTCTCCCTCAGGTAAACGGGCATTCTCATCAGCTACATATCCAAAGCCAACTTCTTCGGGGTTCTTAAGAATGGAGCCGGCAGCCACTACATAACTTCTGTCAATGTGAATGGTTACATCAAACGTGCCAAAAGGGGCATAAAATTCGCGCCCGATGTAGGGTTCAGGATACCACCCCTTTTCATCATACGCAGCAATTTTCGGATACCACTGCGCCATGGAGAACCGAATGCCTTCGGCATTATCTCTTCCCGAGCGTCTTGTTTGCAGCGGTACCTGTGCCTCAAATTCCATCTCAAAAACTACTTTTTCACCCGGTGCAATGGGCTGATGCAAATGGACCTCCATAATGGTGCCTTTTATGGTAAAATCAATTTCATACCCGTTTTGCTTCATGAGATTCACTTTCTGATACCCAATCTCCGTCTCATCATAGTGGTAAATTCTGTCTGTAACGCGACGGTCGGGATCCGCGATGGTTCGCGAACGTTTATCCATCATACTGTTTGGCTGAAAAGCATTGAAAAAAAGATGATAAAAAACCCGGTTAAGCGTATCGGGTGAATTATTGTGATACACAAGTTTCTGGGTACCGCTGAACTGATTGGCTGCAGCATCCATATCAATCTCCATCGTGTATTCCACATTCTGCTGCCAGCTTCCGCTTTGGGCTGTAAGCGTAACGGGCAGATGGAGAGCAATTATAAGTGTTAGTGTAAAAATGGTGGCTACCGGCTTCTTTAACTGAGTCAAGTTTAGATATTGCAAAATAGGAGTGGGTTTATTTCCTGGTAATGATTCGTTAAAACGCTGTACGGCTTGAAAAAGCTCTGCTGAGAGTAGCTTCATCGATATATTCGAGTTCGGTACCCATGGGAATGCCATATGCAATGCGGGTAACATTCACGCCATAGTTTTGCAGCAGCTTGTTGATATAATACGATGTGGCCTCGCCCTCGGCATCAGGATTCAGTGCGAGTATAACCTCCTGTACATTTTCGTTCGTACTGCCGGCCCTTTCCAGTAATTCTTTTATTCGGATATTATCAGGGCCAACATTTTCAAGGGGAGAGATGGTGCCGCCGAGCACGTGATATCGCCCGCGGAATTCATTGGTTTTTTCGATGATAAAAACGTCCTGAAACTCTTCCACCACGCAAATTACACCATTGTTCCGTTTAGGATTGCTGCATATTGCACAGGTATCGGTATCGGTAATTGTGCTGCATATAGAGCATCGTTTCACCGATTTTTTCAGCTGCATTAAGGAATCAGCAAGAACGGTAACACTCTCTTCTGTTTGTTTAAGAAGATAGATGGCCATTCGGCGGGCAGATTTCCGGCCTGTACCGGGAAGCTTGGCAAGCTCTTCGATGGCTCTTTCGAGAGCCTCTGAGGTTATTTGCATGTAACTGAATTTTGAATGCCGGATAGTGAATGAAACACGGGTTATTCCTTAGAGGCCGAATTTACTCATATCCATTCCGGGAAGACCGCCGCCCGGCATAATATCTTTATAGACTTCCTGCATTTTTTCCTTGGCAGCTTCTTCAGCTTTTACGAGTGCACGGTTAACTCCGGCAACTACGAGGTCTTCAATCATCTCCTTGTCTTCGGGATCAATCACATCTTTGTCCAGCTCAATGCTGATCAGTTCACGCTTGCCGTTTGCTTTCACCTTTACCATTCCGCCGCCGGCTTCAGCTTCTACAATTACTTCTGAGAGGCGATCTTGTACTTCTTTCATTTTGGCCTGCATGTCTGAGATTTTACCAAACATATCTGCTATGTTAAATTGATTCATATCGGTTTTTTTTATCTGTGTTTACAATTAAAACGGATTCGGCTTTCCTACAATTCATTTTGCTGGCAAATCCTTTTCAATAAGTTTTTATGAATATTCCAGTTCTGCTCCAAACAGTTCTACAATAGTTTTCAGATGAGAATCCTTCTTCTGAAGCTCTTTGAAACGATCGTACGGGCTTAAGCTTTCCGGCGAGACTTTTTGTTGCCTTTCGCACACACACTTAAAACGGATGTGAACCCCTACAGCCTGCTTCATCAAACCTGAAAGCTGCATTTTATGTTCCTCAATGGCTGTTTCCGCAAAAGGTGTGCTCACAGAAATCGTGAGCTCTGTACCTTTCAAATCTTTCAGCAGTGCATCATTTATGATGATGAAAAGTGTTTTAGAAACTTGCTTACTTGCCAGCTCCAGGAAAACTTCCCACCTCGCTTCAATATCTTCTATTCCATTCAGCTTAATGGTAGCTGTTTCCGGTTCTATTGGTTCCGGATTTTTTTTCAAAGATGCTGCACCGTTAGCCCTGTGTGGCTGGTGTATATCTCGCAGGGTGGGTTTCCCCAACAGAAAATCGCTGATATCTTCTTCCACATTCTCTTGAACTGCATCCTGAACAGGTTCCCGTGTTGTGGATTGTTCTTCAGCCGTTTCGCCAGGTTCTTCCAGATAAACAACGGCATCCGGCTGCACCCTGCTTCCGGAGTCATCAGACTCTGATTTTATTTCTTCCCGGGTTGAGGTCTCTGTTTTTTCAGCAGGTGCTTTTCCTGGATGAGTAAGAGAAGAAGTGTCTTTTACCGGTTCACGCTCCTGAAAAGTTACATTTACAGAGGCCGGATCAATTCCTTTTTTTTTTAGATCGTCCATGGCAGCCATAAGTTCACCAAGCTGGCGTACCCTGCTCATATGAATAAGTTTAAGCATGAGGATTTCAAAATGAACCCGCGGCTGCTGCACTTCACGCATCTTTATTTGTGCCTCACTTACCAAATGGAGCATTCTGATCAATTCATCTTCAGAAAAGTACGCTGCAAACTCTTTATATCGCTTCCTGGTATCTTCTGTAGCTTCAACAAGATGAAGATTCTCGCTCTGAAGTGATACATACAGATTACGTAAATGCAGTGTGAGAGATACCAAAAACTCCTGAATATCTGCACCCTCTTTGAGAAGCCTGTCAATAAGCAGTAAACCCGTCTTTGAATCGCGATTGGCCACAGATTTTGTAAACTCGAAAAGTTCGTCGTTACCAACAACGTTCAGGGCTTGTGTTAACTCATTGTACTGAATATCTGTGCCACAAAATGCAATGGCCTGATCCATCAGACCGAGCGCATCACGCAGTGCACCATCTGCTTTTCTGGCAATTGTGTGCAGGGATTCTTCATCAATTTTAATACCCTCTTTCGCGCAAATATCGCGCAGGCGGGCGCTGATCTCTTCCACGCTGATGCGCTTGAAATCAAACCGCTGAACACGTGATAAGATTGTTGGCAGAACTTTATGTGGTTCTGTTGTGGCGAATATAAAGATGGCGTGCGGTGGCGGTTCTTCCAGTGTTTTCAGCAGAGCATTAAATGCCTGCTTACTCAGCATGTGAACCTCATCAATAATAAAAATTTTGTAACGGCCGCTTTGAGGCGGAACACGCACAATTTCCCGCAGGTGATGCACATCCTCAACCTTGTTGTTTGAGGCCGCATCGATTTCTACCACGTTGAGCGTCTGGCTTAGCGACTCTCCGTCTACCGTCTCATCAATGTCATTGATGGCGCGGGCAAGCACTCGTGCCATGGTAGTTTTACCAACCCCACGCGGGCCGCAGAACATATACGCATGGGATAAACGGTTTTGCTTGATGGCATTCTGAAGCGTACTGCTCACGTGCTCTTGTGAAACAACATCTTCAAAGGTTTGGGGGCGGTATGTGCGGGTAAGTGCCCGGTAATTATTTGCCATTTTTTGCTTCTAATTCAGCAACAATCCGTTATTTTTGATGGAATGATTAAAGGTACAAAAAATGATCTTCCTTTTGGAACCTTAAACACTTTTTTTGATTCACGGAAGCAAACACTTCCTGAATATATTAATCCGTTGTATTTACGACAGAATACGTTAATTTTACCGGTCTGATGGTTTTATCTCGTAATCGCATACTATTTTTGCTCGCTGTTTTAGGCATTAGCCTCGCAGCTTCCGTTCTCAAAGCTCAGCCACAACGAGCATTTGAAAGAGGGCTGGACGAACTCTATCGGGGAAATACTACTAACGCTCTGGATATCTGGTACACAGCATACGATCGCAACGGCGGTGTTGACGGGCGCATTGGGTTTGAGTTTATACGTGTTGTAACAGAACACGAACTCAGAAGCTATTATGAGGCTGCCACAGAAATGTATTTGCGTGCCATAAGTGATGGTGAAGGTATGGACAGCCACGCTGCCCTCAGGCAGGAAATAGAGCGCATGAGCCCTGTCATTGGCGAAGGTATTCACAGGCAGTGGATGGATTGGTGGTCCCGCCGCGATCGCGAAGTTACCCGGGACATGCGCGGATACTGGGTACAAAAAGACCCCACACCGGCCAAAATCACCAACGAACGCCTCATCGAGCATTGGAAAAGAATTGCATACTCACGAAAAAACTTCACGCGAAATAACAACACTGTATACGGCACCGACGACCGCGCGCTCATTTACATTCGTTATGGAGAACCTGAGAGAAAGCGATCCGGAATACTGACCCTTCAGAGTTTCAACATTCGTTCATGGCTCGAAAATCAGGCGCATCAATACACAGAACGTGGTGATGACCTTGAGTATCATGATATTCTTCCGCGCGAAGACGAAGATATCATCAACAGCTTGCAAAATGCCATTTACGAATTTCACAGGTATCCCGAATATGAGGTGTGGTTCTACACCAATTTATCCGATGTACAATCCGAACCACTCTTATTCATGTTCGGTACTGATGTTCGAAACGATCAGTTTTTGATGCAGACCAGCCTCGAGGATTTTATACCTGAACGCGCGTACTACCCCGACAGAGTTCGCCGGGGCGACTCTATTGAGTTTACCCGCGCCGGTATAACCCCTGCATTGATGCTTCAGCTTATTTATTACGAACAGCTTGCAATGGTGGATCCTTTTTTTGAAAATCGCCTCAATGAACTTCGCACACGAGTAATTGACCAGGGCATTGAAGCATTCAGAGGCATGGATCTCGCATTCAGAACGGAAAGCCAGCAGCTTGTAAGTCAGCGCGGCATCCGAATCGACAGGGAGAAATCAACCTACGAGGAGAGCATCACCCGAATACCGCTTGAAGTGCATCACTACCGGTTTCTTGACGAAGAGCAGCAGCCCATACTTTTAACCTATGTTGAAAGCGCACCAAGAGAGGCTTTTATGATTGATTATCACCGAACAAGAGGCAGAAATTTCGAAAATAATGGATTAAACATATTGGAGGAGAATCCGCTGTATGAACTTGTTCACAACATACAGACCTACGATAACTATTGGAGAATTGCTGAAACCCACGAGGATCAGCCCGATATAAGCAGCATTCAGCCAAATGGTGAGCAGTTGTCGGAATCTCTGTTCAGAGTGCGGCACACCAATCGTGCATTTCAATCTACATCGGTGGTGTTGATGAATTACGATCCGGATGCAAGAACCATCAACAATACCCCCTTTCCTCCTGAACTGCGCGGCTGGAACCGGCTGCAATACAGATTGCCTAAACCGCTCGTAAGCCATCCGGATACGCTCGAAGTTGCCGATCTTGTTCTGGGATATTACAGTGAAGGTTACTCAACCGAGCCGTTCTCTTTTGTGGTTGCCAACAACCAGATTGTTCCATTCGGCAAGACTTTACTACTCCATTTTGAAGTGTATAATCTGCAGAGAATGGAAAATCAATTCACGCAGTTTGAACTCACATACCGAATTTTTCCGGTGGATGAGGATGGAAATGTGTTAACCGATCAGACGGAGTTTATCCTCACACTCAATTTTACCAATGAGGAGATACATGTAATTGAAGATCTGGAAATAGAAACAGCTAATCTGAACCCGGGACTTTACGAATTGGTTGTGAATATTTCCGACATGGAATCAGGCCAGGCAAAAGAGAGGCAAATACGGTTTGAGGTGATGGATTAATTCGCCGAAAATTCTCACAATACCATCAGACTCTCTTTTTTGATCCAGCCGTACATGCCATTCTCAAGACGTACGTACATCCAATTCTCTTCAACTTTACTCTCTTTAAAATCAACGCGCATTGTGTACCCTTCATAGGCAATACTTATGATGGAAGATTGCTCACCCGGCAACCGATGAACATTTACTTGCCGCTCCACCATCACCCCTGTACCATATCTGTTTTGCTGATAATTGATTATGATTGCAACCAAAAACAGAAGCGCAGATAAGATCAGAATACCATACCCGGATTTTGAAAGAAGTTTCCGAAAATCTTTACGAAACCACGACCCTATAATAAGCGCTACGCCGCCATACAGTAAGAATAGAGCTGCAAGTGAAATAGCCCAAACGCCATACTTCTCTTCCAGCGCCTGAAAAAACTGATCCCAGGGAAGGGGTGGTAAAACTGCAGATCTTCTTGAAAAACGGTCGTTCACAACCTCCAGACTTTCCCGGGCAAATTCTTTTGTCTCACTATATTTTTCTGCTTTAAGCAGGTAATATTTTGCCACTCCAAGCGAATCAATCTGCGAATATGCAATTCCCATGTTCAGCCACAGAGCGCCGGAGACGTATCCATCTTCCGCGATAGATTTATATAGTTCAATGGCACCGCGGTATTGATTCTCCCCGAGAAGAGAGTTCGCCTCATCAAAACGGGATTGCTGAGCAAACAGACCCGAAACCATAAAAAACCAGCAAATGACAAACAGAATAATTACCCGAATACTCAAATACTCTCCTTCAATTCATTGATTAACTCTTCCGTTTTGATAATATCCTGACGGAAATCGGATTTTGAACCGGTGGGCGCGTACCTGATTGTAGCACATTTATCAAGCAGCATCCGGGTTCTGCTCAAAAGTTCGCTGTTCAATCCTTTACCGGATGCCCGTTCAAGAAGTTCCTTATCAGAAAGTCCTGCAAGTGGCAGGGAAAGGCTGTCTGCCACAAAACTGTGCAGAGCATCGTGGAGCGTGCCGTATATCTCTTTGGCATCATTATTGTCTACCAGGTTCCGGGCAATTGCACACTTTTTGAGCGCATTCTCTTCAGCATAGAACTTTCTCGAAAAATCAATGTCTGTTTCAAGCCGCCTGACCTCTTTTCGTTTGATGTAAGCACCAACCAAAACAGCACCGGGAATCATCAGCAAAAGCCAAAACCAGAACCTGCTGAATATGGAACCGGACTGGCTATTGCTCCAAACAGCAAGACCGGTAACCGGTTGCAGCCTCGCCGATGGAAGTGAAACCTGCGCAATTTGTCCGCCTTGAGAAGGCAGCGCTTCAAATCGCAATTCAGGCAGATTCACGAACCGATAGCGTCGGCTCTGCGGATCAAAAACAGCAACCCTTTCAGCCGGTATACTATAGGTTCCGGGTGCACGAGCAGCCATCAGTTCTGTAAACGTTTTCTCACCGCGAATGGTAAGGCCCCTCCGTTCAACATTACTGCTCTCCTGCGGTGTGTACAGTTCAAGGCCGTCGGGTAACTGATACTCAGGTTTACGAATAAGCGGAATATTTCCCGCTCCTTCAACTTTTGTAATCAATTCAATCGACTCACCGGTAATGACTTCCCTGTCAGACAGCCGGCGCTCAACTCTGAGATCTCCAACTGCATTTATGGTTACGGCATTTTCTGCATCCGGAAGAGGCCTTACATTTAGTACTACCGGTTCAGACTCGATGGATACTCTTCTCTGATTGCCTCCTGATCCAAAAAAGCTTCCAAACGGGTCGTTACGTGAAGGCTGCGTTCGCACTCCAACACTCATCGGAAACTCTGATAGCGTAAGCTCCCCGCTTCTGGATGGGAAAAGTGCATAACTCATCAGTGTGGCGGTTCGGTACCGCACGCCATCAATAATTACAGTTTCGGCTTCAGGCTGCCGGATGTTTTGAAGCTCCTCTTTCCAAAATCCATCAGTGCGCCAGCCCGCCGAAGGCTGAAAAGACGTTACTTCAATGCCCTGCCTGAAATAGAGTTTCAAACTTGCCACAATCTGCTGCCCCGGCACAGGATTTCGCTCATCAACTGCAACTTCAAGATAGATATCAGGACGCTGTCTGCTGCCATCTTCCGTGAGTTGCCCGCGTTCAAGAATTTCAATATTTATGGCATTTGTGGCTCGCTCCTCACCATCGATGGAAATACGGACAGGTGGTATAGTGAACTGCCCGGCTTCGCGTGCAATCAGATTGAACGAGTATGTAGTTGATGTGGTAGTGCGCCCGTTCACTATTGAAATACTTGTACTTCTGGAGGGAGTGGATGATAAAATGCGAACACCGTCAATTGTCGGAATTACCGGTAGTCCAACATCCCTCATGGATGACCCGGTTACCTCCACATCCAGAGAAAATTGTTCGCCAATAAAAATACGGCTTTCCGAAACTGTGGCCTGCAGCTGAAAATCCTGCGCAACGGCAACATCTGCCTTAAAAAAGGCAAGCATGCAGCTGAGCAGTATTACAGAACGTTTCAACCCTGAACTACCAGTCTTTCTCATTTCGGGAAGGGGGGCTAGTTGATTCTTTTTTGCGGTTTTCAAGGAGTTCTCGCTCAAGCTGTTCAAGCGCATCGAGTATATTCCGGGCTTCTTCGGGACTCATATCGAGCGGTTGTGGCTGCTGTTCCCCGTCACCTTGCTGATCCTGAGGAGAATCGGGCTGCTGGTCTTGCTGAGGATCCTGATCCTGATCACTGTCCGGATCCTGTTCCTGGTCATCATCACCGCCCTCACCACCTGATTCATCTTCGGGCTGCTCCTCCTGATCCTGCTGCTGCCTTTTGAGAGCCAGCTCAAAATTATGCCTTGCATCTTCATCAGCGGGGTTATTTCTGAGTGCATTACGGAAGTAGTCTAATGCCTCTTCATAATTTTCATCATCAGCCAGCATTCTGCCCATATTGTAATCTGCAAGCGACTGATCCAGCGGCGAGTCTGTCAATTCAGTAAAACGGCTGTAGGCTTCAGAAGCTTCGTCTTTCTGCCCCAGCTGATTCAGTGCACTGCCAAGATTAAAATGGAGCTTTGCATTGTCCGGATCCTGCTCTATAGCCTGCCTGTAGAGCTGAACAGCCTCGGCGTAATTTCCTCTTTCGAATGCAGCATTGGCTTTACGTGCATCGTTTACTGCAGATGCTGTTAAAAACAGAGCTAAAATGAAGTAGATCAAAATTCTCATGGTGCCGGATTCATTGATTTCAATCAGATCTCTAACGTCTGATTACCACTGCGAGTATATATAGGTTCAGGATTTTTGTTCGATCAGTGCGAGTGTTTCATCATCAAGACTGAGATTAGTAAATACATTTGATACATCATCATTCTCATCGAAAAGGTCCATTAGTTTCAGGTTTTTCTCTGCTATTTCCGGATCGGCCGATACCTCCGTCATTGGTATGCGCTGAAGTTCAGCCGATTCTATTTCTATTCCCTGCTCTTCAAGTTGCTTACGTACCGATATTAATTTCTCACGGGCTGTAAACACTTCGATAAACTCCTCCTCAATCTCCACATCATCGGCGCCGGCATCAATTGCCATCAGCATCACCTCTTCAGCATCGAGGCCTTCGCTGTTTATTTTTATGGCTCCTTTCTGCTCAAACAGGTAGGCTACAGATCCGTCTGTCCCCAGATTGCCGCCATGCTTGTTGAAAAGATATCGGATTTCGCCAACTGTACGGTTCAGGTTGTTGCTTGTTGCCTCAATAAAGTAGGCTATACCTCCGGGGCCATACCCTTCGTATGTAACTTCTTCATAGTTTCCGGAACCATCATCCAGCTCACCCGTTCCTTTTTTGATGGCTCGCTCAATATTGTCTTTAGGCAGATTCACAGATTTCGCATTCTGTATAGCAAGTGACAATCGCGGGTTTGCATCGGGATCTCCCCCTCCCTCACGCGCCGCAACTGTTATTTCGCGGATGTGTTTTGTAAACGCTTTCGATCGCTTGGCATCTTCGCGAGCTTTGCGATGTTTTATATTCGCCCATTTGGAATGTCCTGCCATGGTATTCTGTACTCAATTTTTTGAAAAATAAAACAATCCCAAATATACAGGAAATGATAAATTTCCCCTAACGGGATCAGCCTCAAATTAAAAAGCCGTCGGTTTTCATATATGCGAAACCCTGCATGCCAACTCACGTTATAAAACAACAACCTGTTGCACTTCATGAGTGCAGGCAATAAGTTGATAATTCTATTTAAACTCAATTATTCAGAGGTTTTATGATGCGACTTAAAATTTTGCTGCTATTCGGTCTTATCATCGTGCTTGCAGGCAGCTGTACCATAATTGAACTTGCCCTTCAGGGTGAATCCGGCGAAACCGAGCAGGCGGGCTCAGCTGATGCCCCCGAAATAGTGGAGGGTACAGTGGCTGAAATCTCAACCAATTTTACGAATATGGTTAACCGCGCCCGCGGCATGCGGGCTTCGCGCATCAGGGGTATGAGCAGCGGTGAGGTGGCTTCCTTAGGCGCCCCGATATTAAGCGCAGTCATTCACTCTAAAGCCTACAGCGCTGAAACATTTGAAAGATTAGCTGACCCATCTTCTGCGTTGAGCAGGAATCCCCGGAATATCTCAGAAGCAAACCATCGCACTCAAAGCCGAAGAATCATTCAGGCTTCAACATCAGATGAATCTGAAAACATTAAACTATCAACGGAAGATATCAAGCAAATTCTTCTCAATTTTAATGAAAATAATCTTTCCGAGGTTTGCAGTGAACTGTTCAACATGCGTGGAAATCAGGTGTGGTTATCTCCGGGTGAGAATCTGAATGTGGCCAATCTGAGCTGCCCTGCAGGAACCACATTTTTTATCCTTGAAGGCACGCACACGGGTCAAATGATTGAATCATCGAAAGATGGAAATTCATGGATAGGAGTTGGAACTGCTGTATTGGATGGAGAAAAGAGCCGGGAACGCGCTTTCAGTGGCGGACTAAATAACAATACCATTACACGTCTTCAGATTCAGAACTACACAGATCATGGAATCTACTCAACCCGAAGTGTACACACGAATATTCGGTACACTGAATTCAGAAATATCGCAACAGATAAGCATGGTCAGGAGTTTGGTGCCGTGATGTTTCATAACTCAGAGAATATTCTGGTACGTGATTCTTACATAGAAAACGCGGCATCCGGAATCCGGTTCAGAGACAGCAACGGGCCACTGGTTGTATCCGGCAACAGGGCTTTGAACTCGGGCCGCAATTTTTTCCAGTGCGATAAGTGCAACGGGACAGGTATTCGCATCAACAGAAATTCAATGGAGCACACCGAACAGACAGGGCGGGCACCTCTTGAGGACTGGATTAACCTGTATATGTCGAACGGAACGGCGGATGACCCCATCCAGGTAAACAACAACAGGGCCAGAGGACATAGCGAATCGAATTCGGGTTCGTTTATTATGCTTGCCGATGCCACCGGAAGCTATCAGGAAGCTATTGGAAATATTGGAGTAGACCCGGGCCAGGTGGGTATTGGTATTGCAAGCGGCACTCACATTAAAGTTGAAGGTAATATGATGTACAGCCGGCAGTGGTCTGCAAGTAATGTGGCTTATTACTCCGCTGAATACTCGTCACCCTGTGGCAATCATCAGTTTATTGAAAACACAAACGTAGCACACTGGAGAAATTCAGACGGAACTTTAAACCGTGCCTGGTCTGATGGAAATTGCGGTGTAACCAACGGCGAAATACGGGCACTTATACGTGAAGACAGAACTATGGGACCGGAGATCTGGAATCGCTGGTAAAACCATTTAGCAATAATTTTTTGCAGCATAAAAATAATTTCTATTCTACTCACTGAGTCTCGATTCGCGGGAAAAAGATGTGTGCTTCACTGAACTCCTTTACCACTACGAAGTAAAAAAAATAAGCGCAGGTTCTCTGCGTACCTCTGCGGCAACCTCAGCGAACCTCTGCGAGAAACAGAACAGACCCATATCTCCTTGCTGCTATTTTTCCCGCAATCCGCCAGGCAGCTCCAAAACGTTTAA
>SLJB01000067.1 GCA_007135335.1 Balneolaceae bacterium | reverse complement strand
TAGGTTTCTGTGCGGTTCGTTTCATCGGCCACAATAATAAACATCCTGTCTGAACCTTCAAGAGCCGTGAGCGAATGTTTACTTCCATCAATCGTAAACTCGATGGTACCCGGTGAAGGTGAATCCATGTTTTGCCCAAGTACATTCACAATCGGGATGGTGGTACCCTCGGGGCTGGGAATAAACCGGGCCGTTCGTCTCCATTCCGGATCAACAGGATAAGCAGGGAAGCCGTCAAAAGCATCAGCTTGCGGATTCTCCCTGTTGTAATACCGGATCGCCATCACATCATCCCGGCTGATGACAAACCAGTGCAGGCTTCCGTAGTCAGCCGCTGTCTCTTCTTCCCCATCCATTACCAGCTCACGAACAGGTTCGCCATCATGGGTAATCTCCACATCATCGGCAACAATCATCGTTACTACCCCATCTTCAAACAGAAATGTACCGGCAATTTCCGGCATGAGTCCTTCGGGAAAGCGAACGTCTGCCTGTTCACCGCTGCCAAATGTGTTTTCACCCTCTTCAAGCCATAGCATTCCGGCCAGGCGAAGCCAACCAACAGGCTGCTTCAGGGTTTCAATACGATCTTGCTTCCACTGTTCTACCAAACCGGCATGATTTTCAGGGGTTGGGGCTTTACCCAATTCATGCTCTCCACAGGCAATAAATAGTGTTACCGAAAAAAGGAAGTACAGGACGTGTTTTATCATAAATTTGCTTAATAGTCACTTAACGATGCAATGTAACAAAAAAACGGGCTCAAAAGTGTTACATACTAATAACCACAAAATACATTGGTTTCGTGCGAAGCAAATTACCAGGTTTTTTCAAAGCTCTCTTTCGAAGGGACCCCTTTGTCGTGCACCCAATAACTTTTATGATCGGGTGAGAGCATTAGAGGATCTTTATTTCCGATTTTTGAGATGAGCGCCAGCGGAAAGAGGATCAGAAAAAAAATCAGGGTAAGCAGTATGTTGGGGATAATCCGGGAAAGAACGGTTGCAAGACCCATCCACAAGTGATGAATAAGCCGGCTTGTCGGTTCAAAAAGACCAAAAGATGACACCCCAAGAGCAGCATACAGGAATAAATTCCACGAGGTGAAGAGATAGATCACCAAAAAACCAACCGTAATTACCAGAATGGTTGCAGTGGTGTTGACCTGTTTATTTGATGATTTTTTACCCATTAAAATCAGAATAGAGTATAGATGAACGGGGCGATGGAGCTGCCGCCGCCAATCACAATAAGAAAGCCTAACAGAAGCAGAACAATGATTACCGGAGCGAGAAGGTATTTTTTTCGCTCTCTTATAAATTGCCAAATGTCTTTGATGGTTTCCATAATCTCCTTTATCTGCACACTAAGATAACAAACTTATAGATATGCTATCTCCTGCTCCTCCTTCAGCACCAAAAAATCGCCGAGAACCAAGCCATCCATTTCGGTTTTCAGAAAGCAGTTGATTGCATCATCCGGAGAGCAGACAATCGGTTCATCCCGAACATTAAAACTTGTGTTCACCAACATTCCGTTTCCTGTTTTTTCTTTGAATGTGCTGATCAGTTTCCAGTAATCAGGATTGACCTCCCGGTGAACGGTTTGCACCCGTGCAGAAAAATCTACGTGGGTTACTGCGGGTATCTCACTCCGCTGTTGATAAAGCTTCGTCTTCATCTCCATATCATTGTAATCCTCAGGCAGTGCTTTTCGCCGGTTCTCTTTAACACCGGCCACGAGCAGCATGTATGGGCTTGGCTTTTTTAACTCAAAATAATCTTCTGCATCCTCTGCCAAAACCGAAGGAGCAAATGGGCGGAATGTCTCCCGGTTTTTAATACTTAGATTGAGCCGTTTTTGCATGAGCGGGTTACGGGCATCCGCCAGAATGCTCCGGTTTCCGAGTGCCCGCGGACCATACTCCATTCGGCCCCGGAACCAGCCAATCACATTTCCGCGGTTGAGCAGTTCGGCTGTTAATTCACAAAGTTGATCAAACGATTTCGGCTTTTCGAAAATCAATTTGTTTTTTTTGAGTGCCTGCAAAATTTCCTTCTCAGAATAGTAAGGACCCAGTAATGAGCCCTTCATGCTATCTTTTCCAAGAGCGATTCTCCGCTCGCCTGAAAAGAAAAGATGATGAGCTGCCAGCGCCGCCCCCAGTGCACCACCTGCATCACCCGCTGCAGGCTGTATCCAGATATCACGAAACAGCCCGGAGCGCAGAATCTTGCCATTAGCCACACAATTGAGAGCTACACCACCCGCCAGGCAGAGGTTTTCGGAGCCGGTTACCCGTTTGGCCTCCTCCACCATTTTCAAAATGATCTCTTCCGTAACCTGCTGAATGGCATAAGCCAGATTGCAATAATCCTGCGAAAAAGTCGCTCCATTTTTCAAAACCTCTAAGCCAAAAAGCTTTTCCCATCGCTTTTCGTTTATCATTTTGAGACCGGTGCTGTACCTGAAGAGCTCCTGATTCAGGCGAATAGAACCATCATCTTTTATAAGTACAATTTCTGATTTGATTTTTTCAATGAAGTCCTGAGTCTGCTCTGAAGACGGATTTCCATATGGAGCAAGCCCCATCAGTTTATACTCACCATCATTCACCCGAAAACCCATAAATGTGGTGAATGCTGAGTAGAGAAGACCAACCGAATGCGGAAACCGCAGCTCTTTTATTTTTTTGATGGATGCACCCTTTCCAATCGAAATGGATGCCGTTGCCCACTCGCCCACTCCGTCGATCGTCAATATAGCTGCTTCCTCAAACGGCGATGGATAAAACGCACTTGCCGCGTGCGACATGTGATGCTCCGGAAATAGTAATTTCAGTTTTTCCTCATCATACGGCCGGATATTTGCCAGCCCCTGCCGAATGGTTCTCTTTAAAAACATTTTCTCCCGCAGCCAAACCGGTATTGAGACTAAAAATTGCCTGAGGCCGCGCGGGGCAAATGCATAATATGTTTCCAGCAAGCGTTCGAATTTCAAAAGAGGTTTGTCGTAAAAAACAACGGCGTCCAGCTCATCTAGGGAGTAACCCGAATGTTCGAGACAAAACCGGATCGCGTTTTCAGGAAATTCGTGAGTGTGTTTCTCTCTTGTGAACCGTTCCTCCTGTGCAGCAGCCAGAATCTCACCATCAGCAATAATTGCAGCTGCAGAGTCATGATAAAACGCAGATATGCCGAGAATTACTTTTTTCGCCACCGGAGTTTGCATTGTTTTTTCGTGGTTCGGTTACTAATCAGGATACGCAGTGCTGTTCAATTTCGCCATTCTAATTATTACTCTTCAGGCCCTGTAACTGCTGCCTGTCCTTCCAGAATTAATAACCCAAGCTGCAACAAAAGGCGTTCTGTTGCCGACAAATTCCCAATTTCCCTGATAACGGCAATTGTGAGCCCGGGTCTGTCTGTGATGATGCCATCTACCCCCTTCAGAATCATGTTGATCATACCTTCTCGGGAATTAACAGTCCATGCATACACCTCCATCTCCTGCAGAGTGGCGCGAACAACCAATTCGGGAGTGATATTGGCTTGACTTACAGATAGAAAGTGAACCGGAAGCCGGCTGATATCACCCAGTGCAACCGCTGAAACGTATCCCGTTTCCAGATCGGGCGCCAGTTCACGCATCTGTTCAACGGCCCGGTACGATAGGGATTTTATCAGTACCTGATCTTCCATTCCATATTGCCTCACCAGATCAACTGTATTTTCGGCCAGTTGCGGATTAAACCCGTAATATTTCAATTCTATCATCACGATGATCTGATCTTTTGATCGCTCCAGATACTCCGCCAGTGTGGGAACATGAAGCTCAGCATCTGCAAAATCCCCGCCTGATAGCAGCCTTAGTGTGCTGAGCTCATCATCACTGATTTCTGAAACTCGCCGCGGATCTCCTGCCACACGCATCAGGTCTTCATCGTGCAGTACTACAACGGTTCCGTCGGCTGTGAGCTGCACATCTATTTCCACCACATCCGCACCCAGTGTAATTGAGTTTTCCAGCGCCGGCAGGCTGTTTTCCGGTGCCCCGAGTGCATTTGCCCGGTGGGCAATCACCAGAATTCGGTCATCCCGATCATGGGTTCCGGCAATCAGAAAAGAGGTGATAAGGCTGCCGGTAAGTAGAATAAAAATGAGTACTGCTGCCCGTACGGGTTTGGTCCACCATGTGAGAAATCTGATCGTCTTCAGAGTCAGCTTTTTGAAACCGGGAGCTGCAGGCATCATCCCGGGCCGGCTGAAACTGAAGTAGAATTTCGTGATGATGGTTGAGATCATCGAAAAACCAAAAAATGAAATTATGATCCCGGCTGTAAGACTGGAGAAAAAATATCCGCCCGCGATAAAAGCAAGCAGACGGAGTGAATCGAAAGTACCGGCGGCCCAATCTGTAATTAACAGAAACATTGAAAGAAGTATAGCTTCCGTAAAAATTCGGGCTGTTATCCATATAGCAGCAGCTATTCCGATTATTTTTAAAAACCGCAAAGATTGTGAAATAGGTGTGGTTCTTACTTCCCGTA
Organism: Balneolaceae bacterium; assembly: GCA_007135335.1. GTDB lineage: Bacteria > Bacteroidota > Rhodothermia > Balneolales > Balneolaceae > Rhodohalobacter. The sequence goes on along the minus strand of SLJB01000067.1, from coordinate 8,013 downwards.
CTGCTTCAAAAAAAGATCTTTTTCCCTCCAGGTAGGCAGGCAATGCCGGGAGCAGAGTCGCTGAAACAGTAAGGGTAGAAATCAACCAGAGTACAGTCCAGATGCCACCAAAGGTAAGTGCCCGGTACCATTCAGAAGGCGTTTCAAGCAGATAATAGTTTATATCGAACTCAGAAAGCCAGATAAAATAGACAACACTCAACCCTATGGCCAGCGGAATGAGTGCCAAAAGGAAACCGGTTATTGTAATAGCGCAGATTTTCACAAGCAGGTGAGCCCGTATAAAAGTTCTTCGTGCCGTAAGGCTAACCGATAACGTTTCGCCTATAAGATCATCCTTCACAATTTGAAAAAGACCGGCGTAACGAATTACAACTCCTGTAAGTGAAATTAACACCAGCACAAACAGATAAATAAAACCAATGGGTGAAGCAAACCAGGCCACAATATCTTCGTTGCCCACAAACAGGCGATCGCCGCGGAATACAGACCAATCTAAAATAAATGCAAGCAGCGGAGCCGAAAGTGCAGTGAAGAAGAGATAAACCACAATTGTCCATCCGGCCATCGGTTTCCAGAGCAACATTACCGATCTCCAGGAAGACTTTAATAGATCATCAAAAATAAATCTGTAGAGTTTTTTTTCCATAAACGGCTATAAATCAGCTTGAAAATAATTCTTTTCCCGGCATGATAAATATCACAGATTTGTCCCTATTATTCGTTATTGAATGATAAGATTTAATGCCTCCTAAATCAGTTAATGATAATAAGCTATGCTGAGCGTACCGATACAAAATCAGCCCGATGAAACTACCTGCGGTCCCACATGCCTGCATGCTGTGTATGAGTATTATAACAATTCAGCGGATTTACAAACCGTAATTGACCAGGTTCATCAGCTTGAAGGTGGCGGCACTCTGGGCGCTCTTATGGCCGTACATGCCCTGAAAAAAGGGTATGTGGCAACAATTTACTCCTACAACTTGCATCTGTTTGATCCCACCTGGCGCGGTGCCCCGCGGGATGAGATCATCATCAAACTAAGAAAGCAAGCAGCTTTTAAAAAAGAGAAAAAGCTGACCATTGCAACAGATGCATATATTCAATTCCTCGAATTGGGCGGAAACCTGCGATTTGAAATGCTGCGCCCGGCCATCATCAGGCGCTATCTGAAAAGAAACCAGCCAATTATTGCCGGCCTTAGTGCAACCTGGCTCTACCAAAGCGCACGTGAATTTGGTCCTGATCTGGATTTTGATGATGTAAGAGGCGAATCAACCGGGCACTTTGTAGTTCTGCATGGATACGACACTGAAACACGCGAAGTTTACATTGCCGACCCCCTCAAAAAAAATCCTTTGGCAAGCGGGCAATTTTACAAAATGAAAACCGACCGGGTGATCAATGCAATCCTGCTTGGGATTGTTACGTACGATGCCAACCTAATCATCATCACACCATCCTAAAAATATATACATGCATCATCTTGTTGTTGTAAACAATCCAAAAAACTGGCTGCTGGATATTCCCGGTGGCGAGGTAATCTCCGCCAAAGACTATGTGACCGCCCCCCGGTACACAAACCTTCGAAATGTAAAGGTGTTTAACCTGTGCCGAAGCTATCGCTACCAGACAGTTGGCTATTATGTTTCGTTGCTGGCAACTGCGCGCGGGCATAAACCAATTCCCGATGTACTTACCATCCAGGACCTAAAATCACAATCCATTATTCGTATTGTTTCGGATGAACTGGAAAAATTGATTCAAAAAAGTCTGAAACCGATTCAGGGTAATCATTTTACGTTAAGCATCTATTTTGGAAAAAATCTTGCCAAGCGATATGATAAGCTTTCCTCCAGCCTCTTTTCACACTTCCGGGCACCGCTGCTCCGGGCTGAATTTATCCGAAAAGAAAACTTCTGGATCATGAGGAATATTCAGCCAATTGCCACCAACGACATACCTCAGGATCACAGACCATTTATAACGAGTGCTGCCGGGGAATTTTTTAAAAAGCGGTACTCCTCATCACCTAAAAAAGAACCCCGTTATGACCTGGCTATCTTAATAAATCCGGATGATGAGATGCCCCCATCAAATGAAAAAGCAATAAACCGTTTTATTCGCGCAGCCGAAGCACTCGATTTCTATACCGAACTGATCACAAAAGAAGATTATCCGCGCCTGAATGAGTTTGATGCACTCTTCATCAGAGAAACCACCAGTGTGAACCATCACACCTACAGAATGGCCCGCCGGGCAGAAAAAGAGGGTTTGGTAGTCATCGATGATCCCAATTCGATACTGCTCTGCACCAATAAAGTGTACCTTGCAGAGCTTCTCAACAAGCACAACATTCCAGCACCTAAAACGGTAATCATCAGCTCCGTTCAGCCCGATGATATTCGGGAAAAATTGGGATTTCCATGTATTCTGAAACAGCCCGATAGCTCCTTTTCGCTGGGTGTAGTTAAGGCAGACGATGAAGCTGATTTCACAAAAAAAGCAGAACAACTCCTTGAAAAATCCGAGCTTTTAATTGTTCAGCAGTTTATCCCCACCACGTTTGACTGGAGAGTTGGCATTCTGAACGGCAAAGCTATTTTTGGCTGTAAATATTTTATGGCACGAAAACACTGGCAAATTTTTGAACGCTCTGGCGGAAAAATTCATGAAGGCACAACTGAAACTGTTCTCGTAGAACAGATACCCGGCGAAGTTCTCAATTCAGCTCTTAAGGCAGCTAAACTGATCGGGAATGGTCTTTATGGAGTTGATTTAAAAGAAATTGATGGAAAGGTATATGTGATTGAAGTAAACGATAATCCCAGTATAGATTCAGGAATTGAGGATTTCGTTATCAAAGAGGAGCTCTACAACATCATCATGAAAGAGATTTTGCACCGAATTGAAAAACAAAAAAGAATCTCTGAATGAGTAGATCATTTGTCCTCAATAAAAAGCGGCCGCTCTCGCTGTTTGAAGGTTTTGGCGTTGAGATGGAATACATGATTGCAGATTCTGAAACGCTCGACATTTTGCCCATATCTGATAACGTTCTGGAGCAAAAAGCAGGGTCCATTGTCAGTGAAATCTCTGCCGGTAACATGGCCTGGAGTAACGAACTGGTACTCCATGTTATAGAAATAAAGACGGATGGAGCGGCAATGGACCTTGGCAGCCTGGCTCCTGCGTTCCAGGAACAGGTTTCAGATATCAATTCAATCCTGGAAACACATAATGCGTTGCTCATGCCGGGAGCCATCCATCCGTGGATGGATCCGTTTACTGAGGTGAAGCTCTGGCCGCACGAATACAACCCTATCTATGAAACCTACAATCGAATATTTGATTGCCGCGGCCATGGATGGGCAAATCTGCAAAGTACTCATCTTAATCTGCCGTTTAACGGAGACGAGGAGTTCGGAAAACTTCATGCTGCATCGCGGTTAATACTGCCACTTATACCATCTCTTGCCGCAAGCTCTCCCATTGCGGATGGCGAACGGAAACCCTTTCTCGATTATCGGATGGAGAAGTATCGAACCAATTCACTCCGCATTCCTTCCATTACCGGAAAAATTGTTCCGGAGCCTGTTTTCACGAAAGATGATTACGACCGCGAAATTTTCCGGCGAATGTACCGTGATATCTCCGAATTTGATCCTGAGGGAATTCTGCAGGATGAATGGCTGAACTCGCGCGGGGCCATGTCGAGATGGGACAGGCAAACCATTGAAATTCGTGTGATTGATATCCAGGAATGCCCCGCTGCAGACATTGCCATTTTAGAGTGGATCGTGAACCTCACTAGGTCGCTTGTTGAAGAAAAATGGATCTCATTTGAGGATCAAAAAAATTGGAGTGAAATTGATCTTTATGAACTTCTGATGGCTGTTGTTAAAGACGGGGAAGAGGCTGTGATCAGCAATAAAAATTATCTTTCGATGTTTGGTTTGAGTGAAACCTCCATGAAGGCAGGTGAACTTTGTGAAACCATCTACAACCATCTTGCTCCTGATTATTTATTTTCAATCGGCTCGAAGAAACACCTTGATCTCATTTTCAGGGAAGGTCCGCTTGGAAGGCGAATCCTGAGTGCTCTTCCCGAAAAATTCAGCAGGGAAGATCTGTATTTTGTATATGCAAATTTAAGCGATTGTCTGAAACATGGAAAAGCCTTCGAAATTTAGGATTATCATTACTTGCGAACACGCAACCAACGCGGTTCCCCCGGAATACAAACCTCTTTATGCCGGTGCTGAAGAGATTTTGAACTCCCATCGAGGGTGGGATCCCGGAGCTTTTAGTCTGGCTTCGGAGTTAGCACATGAGCTAGGTACTCCTCTTTTCTCATACCCATATACACGATTGCTCATTGAGCCAAACCGGTCGGCAGGCCACCTTAAACTTTTCTCCGAATTCAGTAAATCACTCTCCACAACGGAGAAAAGCGTATTGATGGATGAGTATTATCTTCCATATAGAAACAGGGTAGAAAATGAGATAGGAAAGCACATCAGTAAAGGAAAGCTGGTACTGCATCTGAGTGTCCACTCCTTCACGCCTGAGCTGGATGGGGCTCTTCGAAATTTCGAAATCGGGATTTTGTATGATCCCAAAAGGAGTTCTGAAAAAGCATTTTCCAGCAACTTGAAACAACGCCTTTGCTTTCTGTTACCGGAATATAGGGTATGCATGAACAGGCCATATAAGGGCTCCTCTGACGGATTTACAACTGCCTTGAGAAGGCAATTCAGAGCAACTGATTATCTGGGAATTGAACTTGAAGTAAATCAGAAATTGTTATCGGACTTGTTAAATACGCAAACCCGTTTTACAGACATAGTTGCTAGATCTGTTCGTGATGCAATGGCAATGATACCGTAAAAATGGCTCCTCCCTGCTGTGAATTTTTTGCTGATATAGTGCCGCCATGCTGATGGATAATATCTCTTGAAATAGAGAGCCCGAGCCCAAGGCCGAACTTCACCTCAGATTTCTTCGTGGAGAAGTTTGATTCGAAAATTCTCTCAATAATCTCTTCGGGGATACCGGGGCCTGAATCACGAATTTCAACCCATATTTTCTCATCATCGTTATTGCAACTGATGGAGAGTGAACCATTTTTTCCCATTGCATCGGCGGCATTCAGAATGATGTTGGTCCACACCTGGTTCAGTGCAGCAGGGTTTGCGCGGATATTTGGTATTTCGGGCAGATCAACTTCAATATCGTAATATTTTATTCGGTTGCTCGTAAGCTGAAGTGTATCGTGAATTCCTTCACGTATATCTGCTTCTTCCCATTCGCGATCGGTATCAGAACGGCTGTAGCTCTTAAGGCTGCTTACCAGCCCTGCAATGCGATTTCCTGCCGATTCAATATTGCGGAACATCTTTCCAAGCTCAAAATAATTGAGATAGAATTCCAGCTCTTCAGGTTCGCTGATTCCCTTTGCGTTGAATTCCGGTACCAGGTGTTGAGGCAGTTGAGCCAATAGCCGCAATTGCAATTGCGATGAAGCTGTAAATGATTTCTTTAACTCAGTAACCCTTTTCCGGATTGTTGACGTATCAGGATAACCCGCCATCTGGCCTTCAATGTACAATCTATGCACAAAATCACTGTCACCGGTTTCCGAATCAAAACGGCTCAGAAGCTCTTCAATTCTCTCTTTCAGTGTCTCCGTTGAGCGCAGCAGTGAGGCTGTAGGATTGTTAACTTCATGTGCAAATCCTGCAACAAGCTGGCCAAGAGTTGCCATTTTTTCCTGGTATATAAGCATATCCTGCGCTTCTTTAAGCTCACGATATGCCTGCTGAAGTTCATTGCGTTCTTCCCGCAGTTTATTATTTACAGAATCGAGCTTCATCTGCAAAATAATTGTATTCCTGAATCGCTCAAGTAAATTCGCCAATATCAACTCGTCCATGTACTCTTTAAAGCGCGGATCGCGAGCTATTAGCGATCGTACCTCCTCATTGGGTATAATTAAAACCGAGCTTTTTTCTGACGTACGTGCAGTAGTGAGGGAGGCCTCACCCGTAGTGAACGCAATAATACCGATGAATGAACCCGGTTCCAGTGATATGATAGGATATTCAGTATCCAGGTTTGGTTTTTTCTTGTAGAGTTCCACAGCACCATCAAGAAGAATATATACATCATTCAGAGTGGCACCCTCTTCAAAAAGGGTAATACCCTTATCTAATGACTGTACATACTGATTCACGCCCCCATCCTGCTCGAACAACCGCTTGATAATGGTTGTAACCTGGTTGCGATCCTCAATCCACTGTTTGCCGAGTCTGAATTTCATGATATTGGTTATGAATCGGTAACTTTTCCGCTCTTACGGATGTAATCGGCAATGCGTTCGCCATCCAGAACCCGCATATAGTACAGCGGCTTGTTACTATGCTCAAGAATGTAATCGGTAAGCAGCTCACGCACAATCGATACCAGTTTCTCTTTTTCCCATGGTTTGGCGATATAGTGTTTAAGATCGGCTTCGTTTACGGCACGCACGGTTTCCTGCAGACCTGCCTGACCGGTGATCAGCACTTTTCTGGTTTCATGTGTCTCTTCGTTATTTTGCATCTCAACGAGTAGTTCCACACCATTATCACCCGGCAGCACATGATCGCACAATATCAACCCAATCTCATCACCTGCGTCAATAATTGAGCGGATCAGCTCCCTTGCTTCTTCAGCGGTATCTGCCATTTCAACGGCAAACAGTGTTTCAAAATCGGATATATCGCGCACGATGGAGTCCAGCACTTCGGGCTCATCTTCTACAACCAGGATGTAAATTTTCTTTTCCATATTTCAGCTTTTAAATGATGAAAGGCCAGTAAATTATCGAGAACACCAAAATGAGAACCAGCCCAATGAGACCGATAATCACTCCTGATGAAATCATATCTTTTGTTTGAACCATACCGGTACTTACCGCAATTGCATTAGGCGGTGTGGATATGGGTAGTACCATTGCAAAACTGGAACCGAGGGCAATTACAAGGCCGAGCATCAGCATTCCGGCAACACCATCAAGCAAGCCGGAAGTAACCAGTGAAATAGCCAGGGGTATCAGCAGCGATGCGGTTACCGTGTTCGACAAGAAGTTCGACATTATGAGAGCCACTGCACCAAAAACAGCAAGGAGCATCAGATATCCAAACTGATCCCACGATATAGCGCCTACCATCCATTCGGCAAGGCCGGTCTCTTTCATAGAAATACCGAGAGCTATACCCCCGGCAATGAGCCATAAAACTTCCCATGGCAGTTTTCGAATATCTTCTTTCTCAAAAGCCGTAGTAAGAGTAAGTACGGCTACGGGAATGAGAGCCACAATACTGCTGCGAATTCCGTGCAGGCCCTCTGTAACCCAAAGCAGAACCGTAAGCCCGAAAGTGGCATACAGAATAATAGCATTTCGTGACGTTTTGAGTTTACCGGAAAGATCGAGTGATATATGTTCCACAGCGGGCGGATAGAGCCGTAACAGAACCTGCCATGCTATAAACAGCATCAGGATTGCGAGCGGGAGTGCATAGAGCATCCAGCTGCTGAACGCGATATCTAGACCCTGCTGATTGAGTGCCGCAATAACAACCGCATTGGGTGGTGTACCGATGGGTGTGGCAATACCCCCAATATTTGCGGCAAATGGAACGGAGAGTGCTATTCCTACCCTGGCCGGATCGCCCGGCTGCATCCGTGCCACAATCGGCAGAATTACCGTAATCATCATGGCAGTAGTGGCGGTATTGCTCATAAAAGCTGAGAGTACCGCGGTTACCAGCATCAAACCTAGAATAATAAACTTTGGTCTGCTGCCAAACGGGCGCAGTAACAGGCGGGTCATACTCTTATCAAAATCGTATTTACGCTCTGTGGTCCCTTGCGTACCTCGATGCGGTCGAAGGCCTGCGGATAGGCATAGGCGGTCGGCGGGTCCATGCGCCCGCCGCAGCCACCGAGGATCGGGTCGTCATCCAG
>SLJB01000089.1 GCA_007135335.1 Balneolaceae bacterium | reverse complement strand
TCTTTGAGGATCTGAATCTGCCGGCAAGCCACATAGAGCTGGGAAAGGTCGAGCTTGATTCAAGGTTAAATTCAGAGGAAATAGAAGCATTAGAAATAAAGCTGCGTGAGAAAGGTTTTGAGCTGATATTTGACCGTGAAACTGAGCTTGTTAATTTGGTGAAATCTGCGATGATTCAATACCTGAATCACCTCGAACAGCATCCAAATCCGGCTAAACCATCTCATTTTGTTTCAGAGAATACAAATTATAACTACTCCTATCTCAGTAAGGTTTTTTCCGATCAACAGGGTAAAACGATAGAAAATTATCTGATTGAACTGAAAATTGAACGGGTTAAAGAGCTGCTTGGCTTTAAGAAATACACCCTAAGTGAAATTGCCTGGAAATTGAAATATAGCAGTGTTCAGTATTTATCGAATCAGTTTAAACGAACCACCGGTCAAACGGTTTCACAATATCTTTCCTCGCAAAAAAGTGATCGTAAACATTTGAACGATCTCTAACCAAAAATTTTACACATTTGCTGGTTTAGCATGTGAGCGGTTATTCGATTTCACTCTTTATTTTATTGAGGTAATCATAAAATGAAAGATCATGAAAAAAACGTATATCATCTCAGGAATGCACTGCTCAGGGTGCTCTAACAGTGTAAAAAAAGTGCTGGAGAAGGTTGAAGGAGTTTTTTCAGCAGATGTTCAGCTTACCACGGAACGGGCAGTTATTCGTTTTAGTGATAACAGTGTTGAAGATGAAGTTATAGAGAGAGCTGTTGAAAGTGCAGGTTTCAAAGTGGTGCATCCCGAAAAAAGAAAACTCACCTTCCATATTGGCGGTATGCACTGTACAGGTTGTGCAGCCTCTGTTGAGAAAGCAGTTCGTTCTATTGATGGCGTGCACTCGGTAAATGTAAATCTTGCTGCGGAAACCGCTTTTGTTGAACTGGATGATGCGGATGTAACAGCCGAACTCATCGAAAAAAGAGTACATGACGCTGGTTACACTTTAAAAAAAAAGTCTGCGAATGAACCAAACAGATTAGAAGAGAAAAGAAAGAGAGATCGGGAAAAGCTGAATAGTGCCCGGAAGAAGATGTTTCAAAGCTGGGTTGTAACGATTCCGCTTATGCTCTGGATGTTTCTTGATATGGTTCTGGGTATTCACCTAACCTCGCATCTTGTTATGGAGATAGTAATGACAGCGGGTGCAGCATTTGTTATATCTGTGCCGGGTTATTCAACTATAGTGAGTGCTATACGCTCAACACGCGTGTTTTCTCCCAATATGGATGTACTGATTGCCATAGGAACCATCGCTTCTATGATTACGGGTTTTGTGGCTTTGGGATATGAGCTTGGAATTATTGATGCTCAATTTTACAGTTTTGCGGGAATCGCAGCTATGATTATGGCTTTTCATCTAACCGGGCGCTATGTTGAAACCAAGGCACGGGGAAGCGCGTCTGACGCTATTACAAAACTGTTAACACTTGAAGCCAAGAGTGCCCGGATTATAAAAAACGGGATAGAAGAAGAAGTTGACATCAGCGAGCTATCTGTGGGTGATGTGATGATCATCCGGCCCGGTGAAAAGGTTCCGGCTGATGGTACAGTTGCAGATGGAAAAGGATCTGTGGATGAAGCTCTGATTACGGGAGAGTCTATGCCCGTTGTTAAGGAGAAAGGAGATGAGGTAATCGGGGGCACCATCAATTCAGAAGGTACTATTCGAGTGCAAGTAAAGGAGATAGGTGAGAATTCATTTCTGAACCGAATTATTAAAATGGTGGAAGAAGCGCAAGGTTCTAAAGTACCCATTCAGGAGTTCGCCGATAAAGTTACTACCGTTTTTGTACCAATTATTCTTCTGCTGGCGATAGCTACGTTCTTTACCTGGTGGCTATTTGGTGATGCACTAAGGCCACTCTTACTTTTTGCCGAACCCTTTCTTCCCTGGATCATTACTGATTTAGATACAGTAAGCCAGGCTTTCTTTGCATCACTTGCTGTGCTTGTTATTGCGTGCCCTTGTGCACTGGGCCTTGCCACACCAACAGCATTGATGGTAGGGACAGGAATGGGAGCTGAAAACGGAATTCTGATTCGTAAGGGAGAAGCTATTCAGCGTCTTCAGGATGTTACAACGTTTGTATTTGATAAAACCGGGACGCTTACGAAAGGTGAACCTGAAGTTGTTGAATGGATTCAGTTGGAAGAAACTGATTCTGATATGGGTGAAACAACAAAAATGGCTGCATCGGTTGAGAATCTGTCTGAACACCCTATCAGCAAAGCGATCACAAAATTTGCAAATGTTGATTCACTGTTTAATGTCACAGATTTTGAGTCTTTCACAGGTATGGGTGTATCGGGATTTGTGGAAGGGAAGGTGCTTTTAGCCGGGAATAAAGCATTAATGGAGAAGATGAATCTGACATTCTCTGAGAAGATCATCAACATTAGTAAAAACTTTGCCGAATCTGGTTATACAACGATCTACATTGCGGTTGAAGAGCAAATTATGGCTCTTGCCGCAGTTACGGACAGCGTTAAAGAGCAGAGCAGGAGTATGATTGAAAAGATTCATGCGATGGGATACTCTTCAGTAATGCTAACCGGTGATCAAGAGGGTGCTGCCAAACAAATTGCTGCAAGCATTGGCATAAAAAAAGTGTATGCAGAAGTAAAACCGGATGAGAAAGCAAACCTGATTAAATCCCTGCAAGAGAGTGGGGAAGTGGTTGCAATGGTTGGGGATGGTGTAAATGATGCGCCTGCATTGATGCAGGCTGATGTGGGAATTGCACTTGGAACCGGAACTGATATAGCTATTGAATCAGGGTCTATTATACTTGTTGATGGAAATCCGGAAGCAGTTATTAAAGCAATTCAACTGAGCCGCGAGACATTTAAAAAAATCAGACAAAATCTGTTTTTTGCCTTTATCTACAATGTTGTGATGATTCCTGTGGCAGTTATAGGATGGATGCATCCGGTATTGGCTGAGGCCGCGATGGCACTGAGTTCCATAAATGTTGTTGGCAATTCAAAACGGCTTGCCAAGAAAAAACTCTAAAAATGTGGATAACCTAATGCCTCAAACAGTAACAATTGAAGAGCTGTTGAAAAAAACAATAAATTTGAGAATATATTGGGCATCTTTGTAAAAAAAATCCTACTTTCGATGGAGAAGTGCAGTTGTGGATAACTTTTAACTACAAATTGCACTCACATCTACAGATAAAATATCCATTCTTAGGTTAAATGCTTCTTACTCGATGAAAAATTGGAAGACAGTTTCTTTTAAAATTGCACTTATATTAGTAATTATAATTGTTGCATTTACTGGTTAATATCTTCTGTATTCGTTACTGATTAATCAGTGAATGTTTATTATCATTTCCACATGCGGAATTCCGTCAACGGAATACGTTTCACTTGTTTTTCTGAAGCCCAACGAAGAATAGAACTCCAGCAGATATTCCTGGGCTTCAATGCTGATAGAATTCACTTTCTTTCTCTTTACGATTTCTATTGATTTTAAAACAAGTTTTCGCCCCATATTCTTTCTTCTTTGAGATGGATGTACAAGTACTCTTCCAATTGAGTAGGTAGTAAACTTTACTCCGGGTGGTACAATTCGGGAATAGGCAACAAGTTTTTTGTTTTTAAATAACATAAGATGCTCAGAAACCAGGTCAATATTATCTATGTCGTCATAAATACAATTTTGTTCAATGATAAATATATCCTGCCTGAGCTTTAAAATACTGTAAACTTCTTCTGCAGAGAGCATCTTAAAGCTTTGAATGTATTTCCAATCCATGGTAACCTTTACTAAAATTTGACGTAGTAATAATTAAATCTGAATTCAATCGACTCTGATGTTAAAAATACTATTGGTAAATAGCATTGTGATTTTTTTGGGTGCTTATTTTCTTGAAGGAATAAAAGTAAAGAGTTTTCTTACAGCAGTGGGAGTAGCACTTCTCCTTGCTATTCTTAATACATTCATCAAGCCTGTTATCCTGTTCTTAACACTTCCTCTTACTATCCTCACGCTGGGTTTGTTTATTCTCGTGATAAATGCATGGATATTGCTCATAATAGATAAACTGATAGATGGATTTACCATCAAAAGTTTTTGGTGGGCGGTAATATTCAGCATCTTTATATCGATAACAAATGCAGTAATGCTTCGTCTTTTCTAAGTTTATGAATACCTTACGGTACGTATTTATATCGATTTAACAGTCAGCAGATATTAGAAGCGGAATCCGTAAACAAAACATTTGTATTAAGAATGGTATCACAGAATGTAGTTGTAAAAAATGAGGCCGGCTTGCATGCCCGACCTGCATCAGTTTTAGTGAAAACAGCATCAAGATTTAAATCAGAATTTTTTATCAAAATGTATGGGTACAGTGTAAACGGTAAAAGTATTCTCGGGGTAATGACACTTGCTGCTGAGTCCGGTGCTGAGATGGAACTCGTTTTTGAGGGGGAAGATGAGCAAGAGGCATTAGAAGCGGTTGTTCAGCTTTTTGAAAATAAATTCAAAAACCAGCAACTATGAAAGAACTTCAGCCAAAGATTCTTTCCGGAAGGCCAGCTGCACAAGGGATCGGGATCGGGAAAATCTGGATTCTTTCAGATGAAAATAAACCTGTTCACCCGGAAAAAATTAACAAGAAAGATGTATCCAAACACCTTGAAAAGTACAGTAACGCAAAAGTAGTTGTTACAGAGGATTACGAAAGAGTCAAACGGCTTCCAGATGATTTTGATCTCAGTGAAATTATTGAGGCTCAGATTCAAACTCTCAACGATCCCGAAGTTGATAAACAGGTTACAAAAAAAATTAAAAATGAATTGAACAGCGCTGAGTACGCAATTTTCAGTACATACAATGAATACATTCAGCTCCTGGAAGCAGCGGATGCAAAGTGGGCTAATGAGCGCACTATTGATATTGTAGCTATACGCGACGAACTCATTCAGGCTACAAAAGAAAAAAAACGGGTATTTGACGTTCGCGCCGGTGAAATTGTGTTTGCAGAAGATATTTCACCAACCGCTATGGTAAAGCTGAGCCACAAAAATGTTGGCGGTATTGTGATGGAAAAAGGCGGCCTAACGTCGCACGCGGTAATTCTGTCGCAGTCCCTTGGAATTCCATGTGTTATTAATGCTCACTGGAACCGATACAATATTGCAAGCGGAAACAGTGCGATTATTGATGGTTCTACCGGGCAGGTTATTCTGCGCCCTAGCCGAAAACAGATTGATGAGTATGAAAAAAGGAGGGAAGATGAGATTAACCGTTACGAAAAAGATCTTGAATGGGCGCAAAAGCCAGATGTAACAAAATGCGGATCAGAGTTTAAACTGCGTGCAAACGTAGAGTTTTTAGAGGAGCTGCCTAAAATCAGTACTCATGGAGCAAGCGGTATTGGCCTGCTCAGTACAGAGACTATTCTTTTTGATGCAGATGATTTTGATGTGGCTGATCAGATTGAATTTTATAAAAAAGTAATTGAGTCGGTAACTGAGCATGCTATTACCATTCGCCTATTTGATGCGGGCGGTGATAAACTCATTGAGGGATCTGAAGGTGAAGCAAATCCATTCCTGGGCTGGCGGGGTGTTCGAATGCTTCTGGATAAGCGCAATTTGCTTAAGCGGCAATTGGAGGCCATATACACGGTTGCCGGTATATATCCCGGAAGAGTAAAAATTTTGATTCCTATGATTTCAAATGTTGAAGAGATCAGAATTGTAAAAAAATACTGCAAAGAGGTTCAGAAGAGTCTTGAGCAGTCCGGCATAAACTTTGATAAAAATATTCCGATAGGAATTATGGTTGAAGTACCCGGTATAGCTCTTATGGCCGCAGAGGCAGCAAAAGAAGCTGACTTCTTTAGCCTTGGCACGAATGATCTTACACAATATACATTGGCTGTTGACAGAGGTAATGAGAGAATAGCTCACCTGTTCGATAGTTATCATCCGGCGGTTTGGAAATTGATTAACATGACAAAAACCGCGGCTGATAATGCGGGAATTCCCGTGGCTGTCTGTGGTGAAATGGCAGCCTATCCCGAGGCTGCGGCATGTTTGATGGGATTAGGGATTAAAGATCTGAGTATGAACTCAAGCTCTATACCAAGGGTAAAGGCTATGTTATGCAATCATGAACTTTCAGAGATGCAGCTGCTTTCAGAGAGAGTTCTGATGGCAAAAGAGCTGATTGAAGTGCATGAATTGCTCGAAAACTGGAGAACTAAATAGTCATGTTTGGTGGATTTCGAATCTTCAATAGATTCGTTTATCGATTTAAAAAAAACATAAAAAATAAGGTTATACACACATTTAGTTGATCAAGCTTAGACAGGAAACGCTACCATATAGAAATAACTTTCTAAAAATGGATAAAGTAAATAAATAAATAAGCTCATTATCATATTGTACCGACAAAAATTTACAAATAAAGTTTCTAGACGTAAAAAAATTAGGTACCTTTTATTCGGTTAAACCTCTCATTAATTAAATTACACAATGCTACAAAAATCATTCACACCAAAAAGAACTATTTGCAAGGTTACATTTACTATTCCAATAGAGTGGGCAGAAAAAAAAGTACACCTCGTAGGAGATTTTAACGAATGGGACCTTAAAGCAGACAAACTCGAAAAGAAAAAAGATACATGGGAAATAACCATGCGTCTAAAGCCGGAAACTAAATACCGTTTTAAGTATCTTATAGATGGTGAGAAATGGCAAAATGATAATTCTGCTGATGACTATGTTCCGAATGAATTTGGAACAGAAGACAGCGTTGTTGAAGTAGGAAAATAACATATGGCCAATAATTTCAATGTGGAAAAGTGTAAAAACCGGCTTTTAACAACCTGGGTTGGCACTGATTTTAACTACATTGAACAAACGGCTTCTACCAACTCTTTTGTCAAAGCAATTCCCTCAGATGAGTTGATACATGGAGCAGTGTATCTGGCAGATATTCAAAAGAATGGAAGGGGGCAGTATGAACGAACATGGGAAGCTGCCCCTTTTTTAAATCTCACCTTTACGCTCTCTTTTAAACCACCCGGCGGTGATAGATTACCGTTATTGAGCCTCTCTGTAGCTACAGCAATTTCTAAAGTTGTTGAGGCATATACGAACGAACCTGTTCGTTTAAAATGGCCGAATGATCTGATCTGCAAAGAAAAAAAAATTGGCGGCCTTCTAACAGAAGCTGCATTCTACGGTTCAAAAATAGACCGTGTACTCATAGGGATAGGTCTGAACGTAAACCAGGTAGTTTTCAGTAAAGAGATTGATGATAAAACAACTTCAATGAAAACTATTACCCGGTGTAATATATCAAGGGAACAATTGCTAGCAGCCATTCTAAATGAAATTGAACTCTCTTATCATAAATGGCATCTTAATAATCTGGAACTTCTCCGGGAAGTTAACAACAAACTGATTGGATATGGTGATTGGGTTAAGATCAGTATTTATGATGAATTAAAACCTGACCTCTATAAATTTATTGGTGTAACTGAAAAAGGAGAGTTATTGATGTTGAACGGGCAGATGGATGTTAATAAATTCTGTTATGAACAAATTCGAATCTTCCCCGGTAGTCAAAACGTTTCGAAAGCATCAAGAGAACTTTCTGCCTGATAAACCACCGGTTATTATCGGGGTTAGTGGCGGACCTGATTCTATGGCTTTACTCTACCTTCTTCATCGTTTTGAGATACCATCATTTGCAATTCACTGTAACTACGGCCTTAGAGGAGACGCTTCCGATAAAGATGAAGAACTTGTAGAAAATATGTGCAGACTTTGGGAGATAGATGCTCTTACTGTACGCCTTGATCCCAGGGATGATAATAGAAAAAACTTTCAAAACTGGGCAAGAAATCGCAGATATGAAGTTTTTCATGATCTGAAAAAAGAGATGGATGCACGGTATATCCTCACAGCTCATCATGAAGATGACCAGCTTGAAACCATTTTTCAGCGAATCCTGAGAGGGTCGGGATTTTCAGCATGGTCTGGCATGAGCATAACAGATGGAGTTCTATTCCGCCCCCTGCTTTCTGTCTCAAAAAAAGAGATCATGAATTTTGTGCAGACATTTCATATTCCCTACAGAATCGATAATACAAATGAAGAGAGTACCTATGCACGAAATTTCATCCGGAATAACTGGTTTCCCGAATTAAATAAGCTTTTCCCGGGTTGGCGTGAAAACCTGCTTGGAGTTTCTGACAGGGCAGAGGAATTTGAACAGCTTACAGACATTATCTCTAATCATGTATTTATTGATGATTCTGCAATTAAGAGAGATCTGTTTCTTTCATATCCGGAGCCGGTACAAAGAGTTCTGCTGCACCATTTTTTTGAGAAGAACAGCATCCCTGCTGAGCTATCCGGAAAATTTCTGATGAGCCTGAGCAAACTGGCTGATCTTCAAACGGGTTCAAAAATAACCGTTAGCAATTCACTGTTTATTGTTAGAGACAGAGAATTCTTTGTGATTCAGGAAAAAGGTAATGATCAGAAATCAGATAGTTTTGTGATTTCGAAAGATGACATCAAAAACAGTGTAATTGTTTTGCCATACAGAATGCGTTTGGACAAACATGCGGGAATTTATCATTCCGATGAATTGCAGTTTGATATAGCAAAAATCAAGTTTCCTGTCACAATCAGGCCGTGGAAAAAAGGTGAACGATTTATTCCGCTTGGCATGAAAGGAACTCAGCTGATTTCAGATCATCTTACCAACAGAAAAATTCCGGCAACGTTAAAAAAATCATCAAAAGTACTGGAATCTTTTGATGGAACCGTTTGTGCCGTTATATTTCCGCCCAATTCCGGTATCGGTGAAATGGGAACCATTTCCGACAAAGTCCGATGCACGGATCAAACAATCCAATCGTTAATCATCAGTTATAAGTAATCGTCTCTATGGATTTGTATCAACCGGATGTAGTGAGTGTTAATGGCGAAGAGTTCAGGGTATATTTAACTCACGAAGAAATACAGCAGCGGATCAAACAGCTGGGTTTATTGATCAGTGCAGATTACAAAGGCAAACGTCCTATTTTCATCGGTGTTCTGAATGGTGCATACATCTTCCTGGCTGATCTGATGAGATATGTAACGGTACCATGCGAAGTTGATTTTTTAAAGCTGAGCAGCTACGGTGATGAGAAGGTTTCTTCAGGACAGGTTCAGGATTTGAAGGAGATTGATGCTGATGTAAAAGACCGTCATGTAATACTTGTTGAAGATATTATAGATACCGGCCTTTCCATGAAGTATCTGGTTGATAAACTGAAGAAAAAAAATCCGGCTTCACTTACGGTTACTACTTTACTTCATAAATCTGAAGCTACAAATTACGATGTGCAGATTGACTACACCGGTTTTAAAATTCCCAACCTATTTGTGGTGGGTTATGGGCTTGATTATGCCCAGGAGGGTAGAAATCTTGCTCAGATATATATTCCTGTGGATAAGAATAAATAAATTCCGTCTTGCAAAGGCGTACAAAAGGTTGGTATATTAGAAGTCTTGAAAAATTTGAATGGAGAGGTGGCTGAGCGGCTGAAAGCGCTCCCCTGCTAAGGGAGTATACCCCCAAAAGGGTATCGAGGGTTCGAATCCCTCTCTCTCCGCTAAAAGCGTGATCTTCATCCGAGATCACGCTTTTTTTTTACACTAAACACAAATAAAAGTAAAATCACATTTAATTTTGTTCGATATGCTGATGTTCGAAGTATTACCTCAGGCATGGATTCCACTGTTCATTTTTCTTGCCCGCATACTTGATGTGAGCATCGGTACATTGCGTATCATGTTTGTATCGAAAGGGTTGAGAGGAAAGGCAACTTTTTTAGGATTTATTGAGGTTCTTATCTGGATTATTGTGGTTGCTCAAATATTTCAAAATCTGGATAACTGGCTCAACTATATAGCATATGCCGGTGGTTTTGCCACAGGTACCTATATCGGTATGTACATTGAGGAGAAAATGAAAATGGGTGTTCAGATTTTCAGGATCATCGTAGGGCAGGAGAGTGCCGAATTATCCGAAAAGCTGATGGAGGCAAATTTCAGGGTTACAGAAGTTGACGGAAAAGGGAAGTATGGTACTGTTAAAGTTATATTTTCTGTAGCAAGACGCAAACGGTGGCAGGAGCTTGCAGATATTGTGAATACACACGCTCCCAATGCGTTTTATTCAGTTGAGGATGTGAAACACGTTTCGCTGATGGAAGAAAAGATACATCTGCAAAAACAGAATCTTATTAGCAGAATACTGAAATTGAAAAAAGGTATTTAAGCAATTTTTTTATTCTATTCGGCAAGTTCCAAAGAATCGGAGATGATTTTAAGTTTTTGCATAGTAAGCGGTTTCTCTACAAAATTTTCAACCATTCGGTAGCTATCAGATCGTATTTGATCTTTTGGGTCAATGGATGATGTGAAGATAAATACTTTAACCTCTTTGGCAAGATGCAGCTTTTCAAGTTGATCTAAAAATTCCCAGCCATCCATTAAAGGCATGTTTAGATCAAGAAAGACCAGATCCGGAATTTCTGATTTATCAGCAGCATTTTTCCTGAAGTATGTAATGGCTTCCTTTCCATTTTTAAAGTTGAGCACTTCTTCGGTGAATCCGCCAACTTTCATGATTTTCTTTGCTACGATTACAAAGATTTCATCATCATCAATAATGCATGTTTTACTTGTACTCTTCATATGGTAAATAAATTTTAAATGTTGACCCCGTACCGACTTCGCTTTCAACCTCAATTTTACCACCCATTGCCTCAACCTGGTTTTTGGTAATAAATAATCCTATACCACGCGAGTCGGGATGCTCATGAAAGGTTTTATACATACCGAAAATTTTATCTTTGTTATTTTTAAGATCAATTCCCAATCCGTTATCCTCAACACAAAGTATAATGAATTCGCCGTTTTTTTTGGTGTAAAGATTTACGCTGCTATCCCTGTCATCTGCTGAATATTTAATACCATTGGTTATTAGGTTCATAACAATACTGTCCAGATACGATTCTACACCTTTTACCATGGTACCCTCCGAAATTCTGTTTTCAATTATAACTCCCTCATTTTTAGCCATGTATGATAGCGTACGTTTGGTATGTTCTACAATATCATACAGATTAATGGAGGTTAGTTTTTCAGGAGAGGATGTATTTATTAGAATTACCTTATTAAGGTGACGGATCGTTTCAGAGAGTTTCTCAGAAGCGGTATTTAACAACCGTATGAGCTGAAATTCATTCAACTCGGGATATTCATCAGCAATTAATGCTAAAATCATTGAGATGTTAGATGAGTGTGACCGAATATTGTGCGATAAAATATGGGCAAAATGCTTCAGTTTTTCATTCTGATTTTGAGTTATTGAAAGAAACGAATTGAGCTTAAGTTCTTTATTGTTTCTCTCCTGAATGTTTACAAGCATATTCGCAAAAAGGGTAAGAAGGGTGATCTCTCTTTCGGGAATTGTATATGTGTTTTGCACAAAATCGAAACCCACAAAGCCCAGCAGATCGTCACCGCTTATCATCGGAATGGTAATTAAACTTTTTATATGCTGTGGTTCAAGTATGGAACGTATACCATTAGGCCCATCATCGGGCAATTTCTGGACATCCGGAATGTGCAGGGGCTGTCCCCTAAGGTGTTTATTAACCCAAAAGGGTATGTTGTCCATCGAAATCTGCTGTAGATTGTCAATCTCTGAAGAAATATTATCAGCACACCACTCATACAAGTTAGACGATGTTAAATTTTGAAAGTCGTAATTGAATATGTATGCCCGGTCAGCACCTACAAATTCAGCCATTTCTCCGAGAGATTGCTGAATAATTTCATCAACTTCATCGAGATGTATGTTGATGTATGTTGATGCAATTTTTAAAAGTAAATTCTGAAATGCAGATTGCTTTTTGATGCTCTCTTCAAGAATTTTATTCTCTGTTATGTCAATATGCATTCCCGCCATTTGATTAATGGCTTCTTTCTGCTCATTTTGAATGATTTTCCCTCTGTCGGATATCCATAACCAGTGCCCGTCTTTGTGCTTCATTCTGAACTCGCACTCATATGTATCACTATTTCCGTTCAGGTAGTCGTTAAGTTTTTCTACTACCAAATCAACATCATCAGGATGAGCAATTTTTTTCCAGGTGTTGATGTTAAGCGGAGAAAGTTCATCAAGAGTATAGCCAAGTATAGCGGCCCACTTCTCGTTATAGATAATTTCATTCGATTCAAAATTCCAGATCCATGTTCCAATATCAGCACCTTCAACTATGCTTTTGTACATGTCACTGTTATATTTTGAATCTCCTTTCTTAATTTCTCGCACCTTAAAACCAGACTTTTAGCAGCTTAAACATATCAGGAAATGGCTGCTTGTTTGTTGCTAAATCATAAACTTGATATTTAGAACAGATTGGATATAAAACATTGAGGAGATTCAGTAAAAAATTTAAGAATCTTTGCTGATGTTTGATCAATCTGGAGATCAACGTAATTATTAAATA
>SLJB01000072.1 GCA_007135335.1 Balneolaceae bacterium | reverse complement strand
TAAGCCGAGCGTAGCTAAAAGAGCCGGAAACTTTTTATAGGTTGATATGTTCGTTTGAAATTTTTTCAAAATTCAAAAAGGTGTTTCAGTATCACTGTTTTTCCACACAACTTGAGCACTCTACCCACTCTTCACTGGGTATCTGCTGAATTGCGGCCGGACTGTTGCCTCTCTCAAAAACAGGGCGGAAAAGAATGTTGCCCTCATTGTAATCTGTACCGCATGTGTGGCAATTCGCATCGTGATCAATCCGAAGCGGTGTGTATCCGCTGATTACCCAGCCATCATGCCCCTGCCTTGCTGCAAGACTTTCGAGCGCGGCACGAACAGTCTGCGATTTATTCCCCTCATAGTACTTTTCTGACAGATCATTGAGCAGTTCAACAGTGGATTGATCGAGGGTAAAATTGAGACGTTTCATACTATTAATTGTTTTGCTTTTCAATCGGGTGGTGATTGTGCGATTTAACATTGCACGACCTGTGGTGCTTATAATTCAGCCAGTGGCCATATATGAGTACAAAGCTTCCAATCAGCGTTAGTCCGATTTCAACAGCAATTCCCAGCCAAAAATGCCCCAGTAGCCACCCTGCGAAAACAAGAATGAACCCTGATAGCAATAGTCCTGAAATAAATCTATCGAAATGACTTCGTTTGGCAGCATAGTACACAATTGGCAGCAGTAAAATAAGAAACAGCGGGTGTACCCAATCATGCAAAAAAGATGCGGATGAAAATATGGGTAAAATTGAGATAAGCGCAGGAAAGAAAAGGCAATGTACTGCACAGATTCCTGATACCCCAATTCCGAACTTATCCCATAATATGGAGGCTGTTATACTTTTTTCCGGCAACGTGACATGATTACTTGATTATTTAGTGTGTATTAATATACACACTAAATGCAGTAACATTCAACAAGTCAATTCCTGTTATTGAATCCCTATTCAGCTGCAGCCCGCTTTGCAGTGAAGTTCATGTTGCCTTCAATTGTTTGCACAATCCCGCGGAGGTTATCTTCAGTAATTGTCAGATCAGTCTTAACATCATACCCATCAACAATTACCTCAAAAACCACTTTATCATCTTCTACGGAAATTGCCGCTATTTCTACAATCCTCCCCGTACTGAATTCAATTTTACCCGTAAGTTCTTCATCCTCGCCTGATTCTATAATGATAACTCCCCTGCTATACTCCCACGGAGCTTCATTTACATTAAATTCCCAGGAACCCAGAAGTGGTGAGTTACTTGATAATGCAATAGCATCTATCGAAAAAATGAACAGGATAAGTGTACTTAAAAGAAGTGATCTGGTCTTCATATTTTTTGCAGTTCGTTAGCTGGTTGAAATAAAATAATACTAATTATCTTACAGAAATTTTGAAATTTATTCAGCATCAGAATAATGTTCTCAACGTATTTCTTAATTATTTAATTCTTCAGAAGCCTGATCGCCCTCTTCTTCATTCCTTTCATCAGCAAAATCTTCAAACAGCTTTTCAGCCTCCTGATCTTCCAGCTCCAGCTGTCTCTCCATCAACAAACGGCGATGTTCAGCCATATCATCGTCTTTAAGAATCTCATCAATTTCCCGCGGTTTTGGCAATTCATCTACCGAGTTGATACCAAAATGCTTGAGAAAGTAGGCAGTGGTTTTATACAGAAGCGGTTTTCCGGGAGAGTCGGCCCGGCCTGATACTTTTACCAGCATTTTTTCCAGCAGCTGCCGCAGTATATATCCTGAATCAACACCGCGGATACTATCAACTTCGGGCTTGGTGATAGGTTGCCTGTAAGCTACTATGGCCAGTGTTTCAATGGCCGATTGCGACAATTTCCTGTACGCATTTTCATGCTGAAAAATACTCAGCCAGGGATGGAAACGGGGCTGAGTTACATATGTAAATCCGCCGCCTGTCTCTTCAATTCGGAATGAGAGATCGTTCTCTTCAAATCGTTCATTCAGCTGCTCTACAATTCGCACTATAGTAAGCTTATCGAGCTCAAGCTCATCTTCACTTTCTTTAATAATGGCTGAAAGTTTTTCCCAGGTTATCGGCTCCGGACTGGCAAATATCAAAGCTTCAAGTACAGAGGTGAGCCGGGTTCCATCAACAAAACGATAATCTAACATAGCGGATATAGTTCCAACAAATACAATTTAGCTTCAAATATAGTGGTTAACGCCGGTAACAAATAAGTGTGTCTTCATTTTTTTCTGATACCCTGTAACCCAGCAGGTGGAAGATATCTTTCACAAGGAATTTTGCCACATTCAGGTTTACTTCAAAACTGCGACTGCCCGTACGGGTTACACCCGGTAAAAACCGCAATAGATTATGTACAGAGCTTCTTCTGAGATATCCTGAGACTTCAAGCCAGAAGGGTGAAACTTCACGGATGATCAGAAAACCGTCGTGCCCTTTTTTTTGATACAGCGGCATAAAAATGCGGCCGTCTTCCGGAGCGCGTATCAGATTTCCGTGTTCATAAGCAAGTGGTGTGTCTTTTTTTACGGGATTAAAATTTTCAAATCCTTCCAGCATTTTAAAGGCTTCTGCATCTTCCACGAGTTTGTGGTGGATCACCTCGTAATAGGTATCAGGCACATCATGGTGCACTTCAATAATCGTATTGTATCGCTCGATCTCATCCGTGGATAGTTCAATATTTCCGGCATGGTGGAGTAACAAATAGAGAAATGCTTCACTTCGCACGATGGAAAGTTCATCGTTATGTGCACCGGCTTCAAAACCGAGAGCCCTGAAGCCCAAATTATTGATAAAACTAAGCAGTGTACCCCGGATATTTTCTTCAATTCCCAGGATTTGCGGCACCGGAAAATTACGGGCAAGAGCTCTGTTCGATAGAGTATCGTTTAGTAAAATGAATGCACAACTTTTTGAAGAAGTGGTATGAAGATCAGCAAATACAAAATTGTCAAGATTATCGCCATGGCGGTCGATTATTGCTTCAATCACACGTTTAATAGAGAGGCTTTCGAGATACTCAACGGGTTTAGCCGTACCGTTTTTCAACCCATAATCTTTGGCAGTATTAAATAACTCCCATATCCGATTCAGGTCTGTATCGATATACCGAACACCCAATTCAAGGGCTTTCAGGTTACCTGCTATTGCGTACACACTCCCGAAGAATTCGATGTCTTTAAAATCATTCTCTGTTATTCGTTTAACTGCTTCAACCCCGGCCGGCTCATTGCCGTGAATCCCAACCAAAAGAACCAAAACCGGCCCTGGGTTATTTGTAGTATGAGACCAATAAAGGCGGGGATTATCGGTTAAAATTTCAGGTGTAACT
>SLJB01000308.1 GCA_007135335.1 Balneolaceae bacterium | reverse complement strand
TTTCGAGATACCAGCTTTCGGCTTCACCTGCGGTTGCATCAGCCATGGGAGCACCGGCTACTGACAAGTTTGCCACAATCACTCCTGCTGCAAATGCAAGTGCGGATATGCCTGCAACACGGGTTGCTGTTGAATATATACCTATTCCGGGTGTACCGGTATTTTTATGATCATTAACCATATTATTCTCCACCGTTTTGGTTTTTAGGAAATGGTAAAAAATGATGATTCAATAAAATTTTTGGTAAATATACATCACATACAGTAATGTCAAAAACTGGATGGTTTGAGATCAGTACATTTTTTATGAAAACATCTTACTTGTAATTCAAAATACAGATACGAGCTATACCAAGGGCTTCAAACAGATAGCGCCTAGCTTGGCGCTGTCCCAAATTCACGGTAAATTGATGGACAAAGTCCGTCTTGCGCGAGAACGCTACTGCTTAAACGTCAGACCGTTCCGCCATTAAAAATAACCCATTCATTGAATACACAAATATTTAAAAATGAATTAGCCATAGCGAGATTGAAAGAATGGTATCAACGATTTCCTGATAGGATAAATATGAAATCGAATTCCATTGAAGTTTCTACTTTTTACGGAAAAAATCATGTATTAACAATCGGAGACAGTTCAAAGACACCTCTTAAATGACTGCATTCACTGTTAACAAGTTCTGGCCACATTTTATCAGAACTGGCTTTATTATCAGATAGATTTTATCTCACAGCGCCTGACATACCGGGTCAATCTGTGAAAGGGTTACCCCTAAGCCTTTCTTTCAAAGATGGTTCTCATTCTAAATGGCTCAAAGAGATTTTGGATGGACTCAATTTACAAGATGTCCATATTTTAGGCGTGAGCCTTGGTGGTTTTGTCGCTCGTCAATTTGCATCTGACAATCCCTGCACTAACTCTTAATGTGCCGGCCGGGATTGTCCAGGGATCTTTGATAAAAGGCTTTTCAAAAATGGTGATGTATAAAATCAGTCCAGCCGAGAATTATCTTCGAAAATTAGTCAACAATCTCATCACTACCTGAGACGAAGACTGGGCGAACTACGTGGGGGGTTCATTCAATGATTTTACAACCAATCTTAAAATACCACCTATAGCATCGGATGAAGAGTTAAAAGATTGACAACGCCATGTTTAATAATTGGAGCAGATAATGATATTTCGTTACCCCGGGATTAAGGTTAAATTGCGCTCTGAAAATCTGATTTCAATTGTTGAAACGGAACTAATAAAGGGCAGTAAACATTCACCACCCACTACACAGGAATATAGAAATTGGCTGAACATACGTATAAAAGAATCTATACCTAATTAGATCCTTCGCTATTTACTTGAAGGAACGCTGTTAACCTATTGGATCTGGAGGAGCTGCAATCACACCTGCTTCTGAACAGTTCTGATGAATTGTAATCGTTCAGGCATGATGCCTAAAAAGTGGTGTATGCCCTGATGCATCCCGTTTTATCATTTCGATCTCATCCGGTGACAGGGGTGAATAGTCTGAAATGATATTCAAGGCCATTTTAAAAAGATCCTCATTACCGGGTGGGATGGCCGTTGTTATTGGGTGCGACAATGCAAACCGCAGACCATTCAGTGCTTCTTCGGGGTCTGTCATGGGTTCATACCACGCTTTGGGTAGCCGTTCAGTGGTACCTTCCGGCCAGGTGCCGCGCGCCATCGATTTCAGTGCCAATATACCCATCCCCTTTTCGTGTGCTTTCTGCATTACCTGAGGCCCAAAATTTCCGGCATACCAGGATGAAGCGGAAAAAGGAAACATGATCGTATCAAATTCGTAGCGATCCATCAGCGACAAGGCCGCATCAACAGTGTGTGCTGAAAAACCGATATGCCTGATTAAACCCTCATGTTTAGCCTCTTTAAACATTTCCATTGCGCCATCGGGACCAAAAATTTGGTCTACATCCTCAATGGAGCTCACTGCATGAAACTGGTAGAGATCAAAATAGTCCGTTTCAAGCTTTAACAACGACTGTTCAAGTTCTCTGCGTGCCCCGGCTTTATCCCTTCTTTGGGTTTTGTTGCCAAGGATCACATCTTTTCGGTATGGTTTTAATGCAGGGCCCAGTTTGATCTCTGCATCACCATAACTGGGAGCAACATCAAAATAATTTACACCATAATCGATCGCTTCTTTAACCCTGAGAGAAGCCTGTTCCGGTGTAGCATCTCTTACCACAATTCCTCCAAATCCGATAACGGATAGTTTGAGGCCGGTTTTGCCCAATGCCCTTTTTTCCATTCCACCGGGTTGTTGTAGCCTTTCAATAGAGGATAACCCCGCAGGAAAGATGCCGAGCATGGTCAGTGCTCCTGCTGCATTACGTAAAAAGGTTCTTCTTTTCATAATAACAGTTGTATGTGTATTAGCAGTTAAATTGTCCACTCTCGAACGACCTTTGTTGTATAGCCCACAGCTGTCTTATTCGGCACGTTATTTATGTGGCAATAACTTTCAACACGTTGTCATTATCGTTCTGGGCTCAATGATACCTTCTTTCTCTTTCGCATAATCATCCATGTTGCTGAAGTTGCAATAATGATGATAACCGAGGCCAGAATAGAGGCATGCAGAGGTTCTGAAAGGTAATGAATCAGTGAGTTGCCATCCGTTGCGCCATGTCCGGGATGTGCGAAAAGTGTTGAGTTACCGGCAAACAAAAAGATTATGAAAAGTACAAAAAGATTTTTGACGTTCTTCATAGTTGAATGATTAAAACTTTTAAGTGTATAGGTTGACCTTCAAAATCATAGGGCCGTATGTACTTGATAGTCCCTGAAATTTGATATCATCATAACTATACATTATCACGAAAAATTGAATTATTCAAGTATTATAGATCTATTTATCTATTTTATTGTTATGTTTTATTGAACAGGTAATTGATATAGAACATTTACTTACTGAATTTCTGACTTTATGTACCATAAGGTAATGGGGTGCAGGTATTGCTTTATTACAGAGAGGAACAACAGTGGGCAACGGTATGTGAATAGGTTGATCAGATAGTAGATGAAAGACCATTATTGCTTAGGTACTTTAAAACAGCTGTTAAGCAACACTTAAAAATACAGGCTATGAAAATACTTTATTATGACTGTTTTGCAGGAATATCCGGCGATATGCATCTTGGTGCTATGATCGATGCGGGTGTGGATCCTGACCATCTTCTGAGCGAATTGAAAAAGTTGCCGTTAAGCGGATATAAACTTCACATCTGCAGAGACAAGAGAAAAAGTATTGAAGGCACCAGGGTGGATGTGATATTGGATGCTGAGCA
>SLJB01000019.1 GCA_007135335.1 Balneolaceae bacterium | reverse complement strand
TACTCATACGCATTATTAAACATCTCCTCGGCTTTCTCTCTTTCACTCTCTTTAAAGATTTCAAGAATACTCATAGAGTGAAGGTCTTTTTCGCTGTATCCCAGCTCTTTTTCTACGGAGTTGTTCCAACGAATCAGCTTTCCTTTGCTATCCAATACAAAGAAAATTCCCGGAATGCTGTTGAGAACGGTTTTGGTAAATCGGCGCTCTTCCTCCAGAAAATGTTCTACCTGCTTTTCAAGAGATATATCTCTGAAGGTGTTAATTACTTTCAATTCATCTTCATCGTCTTTATATAGAACCGATGTAATTTCCACAGGTATGATATGCCCGTCTTTATGGATGTACTCCTTTTCACCTTTAAACGACGACTCTTCATTCCGTATTCGAATCATCTCTTTATGTTGAGGATTGTTTTCATCCACTATAAGCGATCGCCCGCGTTTCATCAGTTCCTCTTTTGAGTAGCCTAATACATTACATGCCGCAGGATTAGCATCAAAAATTTTACCATCTAACGAACCAAGAATGATTCCTGATACCGAATACTGAAACTGCTGGCTGTATCTCTCTTCAGATTCTCGCAGTAGATGAATGGCTTTCATACTGGCAGTAATATCATCAAAAATTACCAGGGCAATTGCATCTTTACTTTCACTTTCAATTTTTGATACAGAAATTTTACACCATGTTTTCACTCTCCCATTCAATCCCATGTTCATTTCTAATGTTCGGCGATCTCCCTCCAGTACTTCGCGTAAACCAAATAGCAACTTTAATGCGTAATCATTTCCATTTTCCACAGCAATCCGGCAATGACTGAAATAGTTGTTGCCGGTTTTTTCTAACCCAAGCCAGTTCGAGCATTTTACTCCGCTATTCCAGCGTACGTTTGAGCATAAAATCTCTCCATCCGCATTAATCAGTGCCGCTGCACCGGGCAGGGCATGAATCAAAGCCGTCTCTCCTTTCAAAATGTCTGTTTGTTTATTCACTTTATTTTTTTGGCTTAATCATTAGCAAGCTATATCTATAATTTCCAACAATCTTCAGACAGTTATTTGACGTGAAAGGCTTAATTTTCTTTAAGATACATTTGCCTATTCATGACACGAAAATAACGTAGGCTTTTTTACTCACAGCTTAAAAATATAGGTTTATAACAGTCTCCATTTGACACGGTTACTATAGCATCAGTGAGTTCACTTTTCGTAGGCTCATAAAAAATATACCCCATTACACCTAAATCGAAAAGAGGATTTACCAGGATTGAAGAACGGTACATGTGAAGTGCAATAATTCTTATTTGAGGATGAAAATCCCTGATGCTACGAATCATCTGTTTTGCCGGTATATCAATCCCCATTAAATCCAATATAATTATTGAATTTTCAAGACTGGCACTAAATGGCAATGACACACCGGGGTTAACAACAGCCACATCTAATCTACCTTTGAAGCTCTCTTCAATTAGCTTTTCAATGATTGAAGAGCGAATCTTCTGATTTGAAAGTATAATAATATTATTCATTTCTGTGGCCATATCCCAAAACTACATATGCACATCATTTTTTGTAATTGGTATTACAGCTTATTTTCCGGATCAGAACTATACGTATAAAAGCTTAGGGTATTTATTGTTGTTTTCTTGCCGGCATTCATTTCCCATGAAAATCAACTACGCGGAAGGGGGGGATATGACATTATTCTGAAACGCGTATTTTACAAGCCCTGCGGTATTTCTTGCACCTGTTTTTTGTAACAGGTTTCTTCTGTGAGCATCAACTGTTCTTGAGCTGATAAACAGTTTTTCTGCAATCTCCTGGTTCGTAAACTCTTGTACTATCAACTCTAATATTTCAAGTTCTCTGTCGGTAATATGTACAGTATCCGTAGAAGTGGGTTTCCCTTTACCTTTCACGAGATCCATCATAATACTATGAGTTGCTTCATCGCTAAAGTAGTGTTTGCCTTTCATAATTGAGTTTATGGCATCTTTCAGTTCGCTCCGGCCCGCACTTTTCATAATATATCCTGATGCACCGGCTTTTATCATCTGCCGAATGTGCAGATCGTCATTACTCATGGTGAGTGCAAGAATTTTAACATCGGGGTACTCCGCTTTGATCTCTTTTGTAGCTGTGATACCATCCATTTCCGGCATGTTGATATCCATAACAACGATATCTATGATGGCTTCCTTCAGCTTCTCAAGAGCTTCAATACCATTATTGGCTTCAGCTACCACATCAATCCCTACCTGAGATTCAAGCATCAGTTTAATTCCATCTCTCACAATTTTATGGTCATCTGCTAAAAGCACCTTTACGTTAGCCATACTTTTCCTTATTGATTTTAAAGTGGTACTACTACGTTAACTATTGTTCCCCGCCCTTTGTTACTTACTATATCTAAATCTGCTGCCATTGCCCCGGCTCTTGTTCTCATACTTCGTATTCCAATTCCAAAGCGGCTGTCGTCTGCAATATCGAAACCGGTTCCATTATCTTCTACAATGAGTAGAAGTTCCTTACTTGAATATACCAATTGTACATCAATTCGTTGAGGTTTTCCATGCCGGATAGCGTTATTCATTGCCTCCTGAAAAATACGATACAAATTAATCTGCACTTTATCAGGTATCTCTGCATCTCCAAGATTTTTATAGAAATAGAATTCAATTTCATTGCTGCTTCTCAGGTGAGAAATTAAAGATTCAATGGCCAGTTCCAGTCCGTAATCCTGTATAGCTTTTGGCAGTAAATTCTGCGATATATTTCTGGTTTCTGAGATTGCGTGATTTAAAAACTGAAGGCCCGACCCATAAGCTTCCGATAGCCTGTGAGGCAGATCAGGCAGATCTTCAAAGACCGACTTTAGGTTCATATTTGCAGCGGAAAGATACTGGCCCAGCCCATCGTGCAGCTCTTTGGCAATTCGCAATCGCTCCCTCTCCTCACCTTCTATAATGGCACTAATGGCCCTCTCTTCGGCTTTCCGCTGTTCAGTAATGTCATGTGCAATTGCAAGGCGCTGAATTTTTTCTTTATAAAATATATCTGAAGCTGATATCTCCACTATTAACCTGCTTCCGTCTTTTGTAAGGTGCACCCATTCGCCGAAAGAGTTTGTTCCACGATTCTCTTTGATATCTTTTTTTACTGTTTCGCTGTCAGATTCCGGCCTGATATCCAGAATACTCATTTGATGAATTTCGTCTCTTTCATAACCATATTTACGTATAAAAGCATCGTTCACCGCAGTAAAGTTGTACGTTTTCGGATCAAAAATCATCATGGGAATCGGGTTTTGCTCAAACAACAACCTGTACTGCTGCTCTGACGATTTAAGCTCTTCTTTTGCTTTTACATCTGCTGTTATATCTGATATGGTTCCAACCATATTTAGAGCTTTCCCAAACTCATCACGAATAAAATACCCCTTGTCAATTACAATAGAATATCTTCCTCTTCCATTTTTAAATTTGTAATACTCAATCCAGGATTCATCCCCTGATTCGATGGCTTTTAAATAACTAGTACTCACTTTTTCTCTATCATCAGGATGAATTCTCTGCTTCCACCACTCAAAATTATTTTCGATTTCGGTTTCAGCTATTCCGAATCTCAACTGCCACCCCTCACTCCACCAAACTTCATCCGATTTCATGTTCCAGTCGTACAGAACATCATTCGAACTTTTTGCAATCATTTCGAACTTGTAACTCTGATGCCTGAGTGCTTCCCTGTACTCAATCTCTTTTGTTTTATCTACCATTGCCCCAATGATCCTTGAAATAGAACCATCCTGCCTGCGTAGAATCATGGCTGAATCGAAAATACGTTTTTTGGAACCATCTGCAGCAATAAATGAATATTCCGCTGTCCATTCCGTATGCCCTTGCTTCTCAGCATGGTCCATGCTTTTTGTTACCCGCTCCCTGTCCTCTTCAGCAATGTGGTTTTTCCAGAACAGAGGATCTTTTTCGTGTTGTTCTTTAGAATAGCCTAACACAGACTCGATACCATCCCCCCACCAGAGCAGTTTCTCATCCGGATTCCACTCCCAGATAACATCACTGGTGATGTTTGCTGCAACTTCAAACCGGTTCTGTTCATCCTGAAGTTGCAGCTCTATTTTTTTTAGCTCGGTTAAATCAAGTACGGAACCGTTATAAACATATCTACCCAGATACTCATCAAAGACCCTTTTTCCTTTAACCTGAAGATACCCGGTTTCTCCGTTTGATCGAATAATTCGATGCATGAGTTCAAAGCTATCTTTATCAATAAACTCTGAAATGGTCTCTTTAACATGCTCTGTATCCAACGGATGGGTAAGTTGCAGATATCGCCTAAGATTTGGGCTGAATGAATCAGGATCCTTATCATAGATTTCATAAACAATATCAGACCACCATAATTCTCCGGTATCAATTGTAAGGGTCCAGTACCCCAGCCGTGCTATTTCCTGCGCCTGCAGCAGACGGTCCTGATTTCGCTTCAGCTCGTACTGTTGCTCTTTTATTTTTGTGATATCCTGAACCGTGCTTATCCGATGGCGCTCTCCTGAATCGGCATCTTCAACAAGAGTAAGGTTTATCAGCGCATCAAATGTAGTGCCATTTTTGCGCAACATTTCACTTTCAAATATGGTGAAGCCAAAATCATCGAGCTCCTTAATCACTCTTGCCGGGCTATCCTCAGATTTTCCTGAATAGAGCCTTTGGATATTCATGCCAATCATCTCCTCTGCGCTGTACCCGAACATTTCTGCATAGGCTTCATTCACTCTTTCAAGACAATTGGTTTTATGATTGCTGACAGCTAAGCCGGTATTTGAGTTTAGAAAAACTTCTGCCAGCACACGATTTTCATGTTCAAAATTCACCCGTTCGGTAATGTCAACATGGGTTCCAACAAGCCGTATCGGATTACCATCGTTATCCCACTCAACCGTTCTGCCTCTATCGAGAATCCAGACCCAGTGTCCGTCTTTGTGCTTCATGCGAACTTCAACCTGGTAGATATCAGTCTTCCCCGCAAAATAGTTCTCAATCTCTTCCTGAAATCTTTTCAAATCTTCGGGGTGCACAAGGCTATTCCAGGTCTCAATACTGATTGGTTCAAGCTCATCCAGTGTATATCCCACAAGAATGGCCCACATTTCATCGATAATCACCTTGCCGGTTTGGGGGTGCCACTCCCACATTCCCACATTGGCACTCATTGTGGTTATCCGCAGGCGCTCACGGCTTTGTTCAATACTCTCTTCAAGCTGCTTGCGTTCGGTAATATCCACACCAATTCCGATCGACTTTTCTTCGCTTATTTTTACATTGATCCATGTGGTGTAGAGCTTTTTACCTGTTTTGGTCAACAACTCAAAATCTACCCATTTCCCCTCAGATTTTTGTATCTCCTCTTTCGCCTTGCCATACTCTTCTTCTGTTGTGATGAGCGTTAACAAATCATGTTTTTCTATGTCTTCATTGGTATATCCCAGCTTCTCTTTGAAATAAGAGTTTACAGCTGAAATATTTGCTTTTTGGTCATGCAGGTTTATAAAAACCGGCATGTTGTTGAAAATTGCCTGAAGCTCTTCACGTTCAGCGGTAATCTGGTTTTCGAGTTTTTTGCGTTCGGTAATGTCATAACCAACTCCCACAAAGGTATTATCACTCAACATAATATTCGTCCAAAGCTGGTTTCGTATCTCACCATTTTTGGTAACTAATTCATACTCTTTCCACCCTTTTGTCATTTTTTTAATGTTCTTTCGAACCATTGCCCGGTATTCGGGATCCGGATAACAAAGTTCTAAAAGTGATTTTTCATGAACATCCTCATACGTCCAGCCGAGTATATCCTGATGATACTTGTTGAAGGAGATAAAGGTCTGATCCTGATCATAAATATTAATCAGCACCGGAATTCTGTCGAATAACTTTTCAAGGCGCTCTCTTTCAATTTTTAGCTGCTCCTCAAGCTCCCGGTTCTTTGTTACATCGATTGTGATACCACTTACTTTTTTTACTGTATCAGAAACCTCCGTTGGCTCTCCTTTAGTCCATAACCACCTGATACTGCCATCCGGCAATACCACTCTGTATTGAATGTAAAACTCTATGCCCTCATTCAGGGTTTTATCAACTAACTGATTAAATTCATCGATATGATCTTCATGGATAGTTTCTAAGACCATCCCAAGGTTCAGGTCAGCCTTTTCAGAGATTCCAAAAAGCCTGTTGTGATTTTTTGATGTGATATATGAATCGGTTTCAGGAAAGTATTCCCAGGTGGCAATCTGGCCTGATTTAAGTGCCAGGTTCAGGCTGCGTTCATTCTCTTCAAGTTTCCGCTGACTTTTTGCTATATGCTTTTCGTAGCTCTTAATCATCAAAAACAGAACCACAGCCGTCATAGTAACGTAGAAAAAACCTTTGACCGTTTGAAGTTGGGAAAGCAGTGAAATATCATCAACCATCCATTCCAGAATCTGATCGGTGGTTGTAATCCAGAGAATGGCAAATACCAGATAGATTACAGATATGCGCAGAGGAGTAAATTTCATAGCCTTGGCTAAATTGGAATGTCCCTTACTTTACAGAATTGAAAACTGCCGATCAACCGGCAGTTTTTCAAATTAACCCGTTACCGAGGAAATATCACCACTTCCCTTCTCGCACAGGATAACTGCCGAGAACCTTAAGGTACTGTGCTTTTTTGGCCAATTTTTGAAGGACATCAGCCACTTTTGGATCATTCATATTCCCCTCAATATCCAGATAAAATAACGACTGCCACGGGTGCCCGATCCTCGGTCTCGATTCCAGTTTGGTCATGTTGATCCCGCTGTTATCGAGCAGATTCAGGCATTTCATCAATGCACCTTTTTCATCTATTGTAGCAAAAATGAGCGATGTTTTACAGTTCAGCTGCGGATCGCATGAGAGCTGTTCCTTTCCAACAATTACAAACCGGGTGAGATTATCTGCCTGATTGGCCAAATCCCTCTTCAGGATTTTCAGCCCATAGATTTCAGCTGCGTATGAACTGGCAATCGCTGCCTGTGAGAGATCATCATCATCCCGTACTTTTCGAGCTGCCATTGCCGTATCAAAATACGATTCAACATGGCAGCGTGGCAGCGAGGTGAGAAACCGGCTGCACTGAGCTATCGCCTGCGGATGCGAAAGTATACGCCTGATGTTGTTCAGGTGCACATTTTCCGGTGCCATCAAACAGTGGTTTATCTTCAGTACTTCCTCGCCGGTGATAAAGAGATTTTTTTCATTCAAAAGATCATATGTATCATTGATCGAGCCGGCAGTAGTATTTTCAATAGGCAGAATTGAGACATCTACCTCACCTTTTTCAACGGCATCGGCGGCTTCTTCAAACCGTGTGTACCCGATGCAATCAACATTACTGTATCGCTGTTTAAAATGCCGCATAGCTGCCTGATGGCTGAATGCCCCATCGGTTCCCTGATAGGAAACACGAATGGATTCTTCCTTTGTTTTATCGTTCTGATGATCAATCAGTGCATGAGTTTGATATCGAACAGAATGCTGAATAATTTCTCTGAAAAGTTGTTCCAGAAAAAACGGATCCATACCGGCTTCCGGTGCTTTTTCTCTGATTTTCTTTAATAATTTCTCTTCTCTTTCAGGATCGCGTATCTCATCAGCGCGCTCAAGTTTATCTGATATAACCTGCTGAACAATTTTTTGGCGTTCGCCGAGGGCTTTTACTATGGTTTCATCGAGGCTGTCGATGGATTTTCGAATCTCTTCCAATCTGTTTTTTGACATTCTTACCGAACCTGTTTCTTCAATTCCTGAATTCGTGTTAATATGTAGTTGCGATCTAATTTACGGAATCGATCGGGCAAAAGTGCTTTTGATGTACATTCTGCCACAGCTGTTAATGTCTGAAGCTCAACTTCATCGGGGTATGTGGGTGGCAGAAAATCTTCAAATACAGCATCCAGAATTGCAGGTGTAGTTTTATCAAGGCCTTCAGATGCCGTTCTGAACTTTGCCCTTGTAAGAGCTGCTTCCATATCTGCCCCGGAATAGCTTGCATTCCCTTTTAAAACAACTGATGGGATATAGCTTTCGGTAAGTTCAAGTCCGGTTTTTTTCTGCATGGCTTCAAACAGTTCAATGCGCTCTTCTTTGGTTTCTGGCGGGAAAAGTGCAATGTGTTCTTCAGCACGCCCCTGCCGTTTCAGGTCGATGGGCATAAGATCAGGGCGGGCTGTCATTAAAAACCAGATAATTTTACCCCTGTGATCTGTGTTGCTCATAAAAGTTGCGATCTGTGAGAATACCCTGCTCGAAACACCACTGTCTCCCGAAGCAGCACGATCGCCCAGGTAGGCATCGGCCTCATCAATCATGACAGCTACCGGCGCCATTGCCCGCAACAGGTTCAAAATTTTCTCAAGATTACCCTCGGTGACACCCTGCCACTGGCTGCGGAAATTTTTCAGCTTGACCATCGGCACACCAACTTCACCGGAAAACGAGGTCACCAGAAAGGTTTTGCCTGTTCCCACAGGGCCACAAACCAGGTATCCCATCGGCAGCACGTCGCGCCGGCCGGCTTTTAAGGCTTCGATTGCAAATCTCAGATGTGTCTTCACTTTACTGTGGCCGGCAACGGAATCAAGATTTCCTTTTGTAGTTACAAATTCAAGTAACCCGTAGGCCTCCGCTTCAATCATCTCTTTTTTGATTCTTGTAAGCGAACCGAATGTAATTTTATCGCCATTTTGAAGCGAGTTCGAGAGTATGCTTTTCAGCTTTAAAAATCCAAGGCCTGCAGTCATCTGAGCCATTACCTTTGCAGGCACGGATGATAAATCTGCATACGTTTCCTGGTCGATCTCATTCCGTATAAAAGTTAGCCGGTCACTTTCATCGGGCAGCATAATCCGCACATCCGATGAGTAGGGATTTTGCAGCAGAGTACGGTTGAGGTCGGCACGATTTTCAGTTAATAATACTGTAGTGAAATCGGCCGCGAGAAAGAGGGGATCATGCGCCCACTTCAGCAAATAAACGAGCGAGTTCCGGTCTTCCGTGCCGGAACTACCTGTTTCACTTGCAGGGACAATGGTTTCGGCAAAGTCGATAATCAGGGCGATGCTCTTGTTCTGATCGAGCCTGGATCGAAAATACTGTTCCAGAATTGAGAATACACGCACAGGATCCTTCGGTAGTTTTTTGGCATATTCGGTTCCGGCAAATGAATCCTGCCCGGCAACGGCCCGGCTGAAATCTATTTGAGAATCCTGATCACGAAAATAGATACCCGAAGCCCGATCATAAAAAACAACAACATCTCGTGCACCAAAAAACTCCTCTGCCATAAATGTTTTTAGCCGCAGATATTTTTTTTCCTCTTTTTGGCCTGCCTGTACAAGATCATGAACATTACCATGAATGATGAATTGATTTAAGGTTCTGCTCAGATATTTTTTAGCAAGTTGCTGTGCCCATTCCGGATAAGAATCAATCATTGTTCTGTTTTTAAGATGATTTGCGTAACAGATTTGTCTCAATCAGATCTAAGCACCCGAACCTGTAATCAGCTTCACGGTTTCAAGTTTGCTTTGAGTAGCTTTAGAAATGATAAATGTGTTGTTATGTATCTGAATTTCCTCATTTACTTTTGGAATTCTTCCTGTGTGGTGAATAATGTAACCCGCAACTGTTTCGAATGAATCCTCATCATAATTGAGGTCAATTTCCGGGTAATGTTCTTCCAGATCATCAAGCTCTACAGAACCGGAGAGCAGAAATGTATTTTGATCAATTCTCTTTATGAGATCGCTCTCCTTATCATATTCATCCTGAATGTCGCCAACCACCTCTTCAATGAGATCTTCAATGGTAACCATGCCCGCAGTTCCGCCATATTCATCAATTACAACCGCAACAGAAATATTACTCTGACGAAATTCCGTTAACAGGTCCTTCGATTTTTTACTGGATGGAATCAGTTTTACCGGGCGTATAATCTCGCCAATTTCTTTGGGATTACTGAACATATCATAAGCAAAAACAACCCCTATAATATCATCGATCGTATCCTGATAAACCGGTATTTTTGAGTATCCTGACTCAATAAACGCCTTTTTTAGTTCTTCAAGGCTTGATGTTTTCTCAACAGCTACAATCTCGGTACGCGGCACCATGGTTTCCCGCACCCTTTTGTTAGACAGTTCAAGTACGTTGTGAAGAATTTCGGAATCATCATGATCGATCTCCCGGCTGCCTCCGCTCTCTTTCAGTTCCTTAAAAATCATCTCCACATCCTGCCGCCGAAATACTTTTTCACTTCGTTCATTACCTACTTTAAGCAGCCGTATTAACAAACCCGACGCACTATTGCTTACCACAATTAATGGCCACAATACGTATTCAGTAAGTCTCAGGGGGATTGCAATTATTTTGATGAGATGATCGGCAAGTACGCGGAAAATGGCTTTGGATAAAATCTCACCAAAAAACAGAATTATAACGGAGGCAATGACGGTTTGTATCAGCAGAATCATTGCCGTTGTGGGTTCAGTTGAGAATAACCCGGTATAGAGGCTTCGTATCGGTTCAACCAGGAAAATAGCCATTAACGTGGCATAGGCTACATTCACAATATTGTTACCCACAAGTGTGGTGGTTAAAAATCTTTGCGGATTCTCACTAAAGTAGGCAAGTGAACGGCCCCTGAATGATTGTTTTCGTGATTCAATCTCTAACTTCAGTTTATTGGCAGTAACAAAAGCCATTTCTGAACCAGAAAAAAAAGCACTGAACATAATAACAACAACGATATAAAGTACTTCGGGCATCAGGGATTCATCAAATTAAATAGTTTAATTAAGAGGGTTATTTGCCTTTAAAATCAGCTTTTCGCTTTTCAAGAAATGCAGAAGTGCCTTCAGTGAAATCCTCTGTTTCACAGAGCCGGCCAAAAAGCATTGCCTCACGGGCAAATCCATTTCCACTTCCCGAAGCATTCACACCTTCAATAGCTGCTGCCACTGCAAGAGGTGCATTTTTCATAATAGTTGCAGCCAGGTTTAACGCATGAGGTACAGCTTCATCTGCAGGCAGCACTCTGTTTACCAAACCAATGCGAAAAGCTTCATCCGCTTGAATCGGTTTTCCGGTTAGTATCATTTCCATCGCTTTCGATTTTCCAACCAGAGCGGGTAATCTCTGAGTCCCTCCGTAACCGGGAATCAAACCCAGTGATACTTCAGGAAGGCCGATTGCCGCATTATCTGTCGCAATCCGGATATGGCATGCCATGGCAAGTTCAGCACCGCCCCCAAGGGCGTAACCATTGATCACAGCAATCACGGGTATACGGCTGTTTTCAATGGCATCAAAAATCTGTTGCCCTCGCGATGATAATTTTTCGCCTGATATTTTATTCAGCGTGTTCAACTCTTTAATATCAGCACCGGCCACAAATGCTTTCTCTCCGGCCCCTGTTACAATCAGCACTCTGATGGCTCTGTTTTTGTTTACTTCTGAGATGGCCTTTTCAAGTTCAGTAAGAACCTGCTCATTGAGAGCATTCAGCTTTTCCGGCCGGTTGATGGTTAATGTGGCTATCCCTTCATTATTAATCTCTAACAGAAGGTTTTCGAGATGGTTATTACTCATACAGACTTTTTAACTTTCTTTTCGGTTTTCAAATTCAGCTCATCGGCCTCTTTTTTCATTTCAGCCAATTTAAGTTCCTTGTCCATCTCTTCCATTCCTGAGAATAGGTTATAGTCCAGCTCATCAATAACATTTGTTGTCTCTTCCATTTCTGTGAGCAAATGATCGAGCTGGTTGCCAACATCATCGGCATTTGGCATGGTCATAGATTGTTCATAGATATATCGGATGGCATCTTCAATCGTATCCAGATGTGTTTCACAAATCAGATATTTTTCTTTAGCCACATCAAATTTCTTCAGCCGTTTATTCAGAATCTTTATTCGTCTTTCGCCTGTAACCTTCAACTTTTCTGAATCGGTTTCATCAAGTTTTATTCTCTGCTGTTTCACATCGTGCCTTATTTCATCCTCAACCTCAGAATTCATATAGATCTCGTAACGCCGATGCATATCAAGAAGCGTTAAGTAAGTAGAGAGAAGGTCCTCCATTTTATTCTGGATGTGCTCCAGCATGCCTTTTGATGTGTAGGGAAGCGTATCAAAATTCTTTTTCACCTCTTTGGTGATATGCTTCAACACCAGAAATCTCTTTTGCGAAACCGGATCGAGCAGGTAAAAAATTTGTTTCTCATTCGAACCCTGCCGCTGTTGTTCTTTCTCCTTTTTCAGGCGGATATTTTTTTGATAAGATGGCAGCTTTGGAACAATGCCCAGATAGATTAGCTCCATACCAAACGTGAATGTAAGAATGGCATTGGGTGTGAGGCCCACATCATTAAATACCAGTGCTGAGATCATTGCAACCAGCAGACAGACCAAATTTACCGGATGTAAAAAAGCCTCTTTGGTGAAGTTGATATTTTTCTCTTCTGTTTCCATTTACTCTGTATCCTGCTGTTCCGGAGTTTCGCTTTCGTTAACATCCGTTTTTCTGCCCACGGTTTTTTCAGCGTGCAAATCATCTGCTTGTTGTTCTATCTCTCTGTAAAGCAG
>SLJB01000176.1 GCA_007135335.1 Balneolaceae bacterium | reverse complement strand
CAAATAAAGCAGACTTAAGGAGTAATAAACTTTTACATCGAAAGAAAAAAAGAGAACCCTCAAAAGATTTTTTCTACAACCAATTAGCCAAAGCAGTTGAAATACTTGCAGCAAATAATCACTCGCTTGAAGTGGCACTCACATATAATCCTGAATTAGCTAAAGTATTAAAAAGAGAACGTGTTAAAAAAAACCTTACAGAGGGTTTACTCTGGGCAGGTTCTATGTTGCCTAAGATTGAATTCATTCAAAAAGTGCGAACATATATTAAGAGAAAAATGATCTATTCAGGGAAAGTTTGAAATTTGCCTTTTCTATCAGTCAAACCGTGTTTCGCGAATAAATACGAAATAGTAGATAATTGCGATAAACAGGCCACCACCTATAATATTTCCCAGTGATACAAAAAAGAGATTACCGGTAACAGTCCAAAATGTAACCTCTGAAGGTAATTCAAGATCAACTTCGCCTGTTTCTGTTACCAACGCCAAAAAGAAGTGAAACATGCTGCCTGTACTGTGCTGGAAATTCAAAGCGGGAACCGCAGCAACAGGTACCAGTAATGCTATAAATTTATCGGTAACGGTTCTGCCCGCCATTGCTAACCATAACCCTGCACAGATAAACATATTTCCAAAAATCCCGATGATAGTGGTTTCAACAGGGTTGAAAGAGAGTTTATAGGCAGACAGAGATTTTGCCGTATCAACAAACGCGTTGTCAAATTGAAATACCAGCCCGGAAAAGTAGAACATCGCCACAACAAACATGGCTCCAACGATATTTGCGGCGAGTACGATGGTCCAGTTTCTTGAAATTTCAACCAGACTTAGCTTTCCAGATGCCCAGCCCATTGCAGATAAATTGTTGGTTGTAAAAACTTCAGCACCAGAAATAAAGGCCATTATGTAGCCTACAGCATAAAAAAACGGGCCTAAAACAGCGGCGGTGCCGGCACTAATTTCAGGATGTGAATACATGTATAATTCGTACAATGCCCCAAACGAAATAAACACACCTCCCATCAAACCGAGAGTAATGGTTTTATATGCAGGATAATTCGTTTTTTTGATCCCCACATGGAGTACTTTCTCAGCAATTTTATCCGGTTCGTATGCGTCCAGATCGAAGGAGGAAATGCGTCCCTTTTTTACCTCTTTTTCTGAGTTATCCGACATTCTGAATTCTTCACTTCAGTTTGCGATTCTGCCGTTTAAAACAAAAAATAAGCGCGGAGAGTGCCAATAATCATCTTAGCTGCCGGATTCACTTATAGCACGCGCCGCAAGCCAGCCGTTTGTCCATGCTGCCTGAAAATTAAATCCACCTGTTACACCATCAATATCAAGAACCTCACCTGTAAAGTAGAGACCCGGCACAATTTTACTCTCGAGTGTATCCGGATTTACTTCCTCAAGGGGAATCCCACCACAGGTTACAAACTCTTCTTTGAATGTAGTTTTTCCCTGAATGGTGTACCTGCCGGCAGTAAGAGCCGCTGTTAGCCGGTGAATTTCTTTGTTGGAAATATCAGCCCAGTTTTTTTGAACAGTGATTTCAGAAAGCTCAAGAAACCTGATCCACAATCGGGAAGGCAGTAAAAACTGTTCCTGCTTTGTAACAGATTTCCGCGGATTTCCAAGCCTCGCTGAGATTAGTTTTTCTCGAACCTGATGTTCATTCAACGGATGCAGCCAGTTAACCACTACATCAAACCGATACTCTTTATCATACAAAAAGCGCGCTGCCCATGCAGAAAGTTTAAGAACAGCAGGCCCGCTAAATCCCCAGTGAGTTATCAGTAAGGGACCGATTTCGCTAAATGCAGAATCTGCAATCTGTACCTGAACAGGGTTTACAGATATGCCGGAAAGATCACTGAAAATCTTCTCTCTGAAATTAAATGTGAATAAGGATGGAACCGGTTTAATCACTGAATGGCCAATTTCATTGAGCCAGTCATACGCTTTTTCACGAGTAAGACCACCGGTTGCCACTACAACTTTATCAAATACTACGCTCTTCTCTTTGTTTGTGGTAAGCCTGATTGTGCCATTATGTTGGGGTTCAATTTTTTGAACTGACGTTCCTGTAGCTACTTTCACCCCATATTTTTCCGCCTCTTTTTTGAGGCATTGAATGATAGATTCTGAGCTGTCAGAAACTGGAAACATTCGGCCATCTTCTTCTGCTTTCAGCTTCACTCCTCTCTCTTCAAACCACTTAACAGTCTCTGCTGCACCAAACTGTTCAAAGCTCCATCGAAGCATTTTACTGCCTCTTGGGTAATTTTCTGCCAATCGTTCCGCATCAAAACAGTGGTGAGTTACGTTACAGCGTCCGCCACCGGATATCCGAACTTTGGATAGCACATCTCTTCCCTTCTCAAAAATAGTTACCTGAAGCCGGGGATGCATCATTCTGGCAGTATTTACTGCCGTAAAATAGCCTGCTGCGCCGGCTCCTATCACTGCCAGTTTGTTGGTTTTTGAAGTATCCATTTATTCCAGGAGCTGTTTGATGTATATATCTGGAATTTCTCTGCCCAGAAACCGTTCGGCCAGTTCCCGGAATCTTTGGGGATGATCACTTACAAAGCAACTCAGGTTGCCGGGTTTATTTGAGGAATTCAACAAATTCAGCTTTCTGAGGCGTGAACGCGCTGAAGAGGCTACTGCATCTGCAGAATCAATAATCTCAATCTCACGTTGTTCAAAAACTTTCCGGATCGATTTTTTGAACAGCGGATAGTGTGTGCAACCCAAAATAAGTGCCTCTACCCCATTTTTTTTAAATGAATCCAGATATATGGAGAGGGTTCTAAGGGCAACGTCATTATCCGTCCACCCTTCCTCAGCAAGCGGAACCAGCAA
Organism: Balneolaceae bacterium; assembly: GCA_007135335.1. Classification (GTDB taxonomy): domain Bacteria; phylum Bacteroidota; class Rhodothermia; order Balneolales; family Balneolaceae; genus Rhodohalobacter. Next base: position 9,981 of record SLJB01000176.1, on the reverse strand, counting down.
AGGGCATGCTTTTGATTTGATGGTGAGTGATTCATCTTTTTTCAGCAGCTTTTTTTTATATGCACCGGAATGCACAGTTGCCAGGGTTCCGATCACACCAATATGCTTTTTACCGGTTTTAATCGCTGCTTTTGTGCCTGCATCAATTACATTCAAAACGGGCAGATTTTCGGCAGCCTCAGTAACAACCGTTTTAGCAACTGCTGATACCGAATTACATGCGATGATCACCATCTTTACATTCTTACCCACAAGAAACCTGGTAATTTCGGCAGAGTATTTCTGAATAGTACTTTTCGATTTGATACCGTAAGGAACCCTTGCAGTGTCTCCAAAATAGATAATATCTTCATTCGGCAGGGCCTGCATAACAGCTTTTGCAACGGTAAGACCGCCAATTCCCGAGTCAAATATCCCTATTGGCGAATTTGAATCTATACTCATAATAATTACATCCCTGTGAGGATAATTTTACCTGCATTGAGGTTATTTTCCATTCTTTCGTGTGCTTCCTCAACGTCTTCCCATTCAAAAACAGAATCAATAACAGGTTTTAATCTGCCCGTTGCAAACAGATGCATCGTTTGTTTGTGAAAATCTGCGGTTAGTTTGGTTTTATATTCATCGCTTCTGTTTCGCAGCGTGGAGCCGCGAACAGTTAATCGTTTTCGTAAAACAGGAACCAGGCTCATTTTTTCTATCGTGGCACCGCCCATCATTGCCAGATAAACTACCCTGCCATCCATGGCTAAAATCCTGATATTTTTATCCCAGTATGGCGACCCCACAAAATCGATAATTACATCCACGCAGTTTTTACCGAAGGTTTCTTCGAGTGAATCCGCAAAATTTTCTTCTCTGTAGTTCATGCAGAGGTCTGCACCCAACCCGGCAGTGATCGCACATTTCTCTTCGCTTCCCGCAGTAGTAATGATACGTGCGTTTCTCAGCTCTTTTGCAAGCTGAATGGCCGCTGTACCTACACCACTTGCACCGGCATGAATCAGTATAGTCTCCTTTTCCTGAAGTTCCCCAAGCCAAATTACAGCCTGAAAGGCTGTGAGAAACACTTCTGAGATGGCTGCCGCTTCTTCAAATGACATATCCCCGGGCATTTTCATGGCATGGCCTGCATGAATTACGCAATACTCCGCATAGCCGCCCCCGGGAAGTAAACCAAACAGATGATCCCCGATTTCAAATCCTTGAACTTTACTACCGAACCCTTCTACCACACCCGACATTTCGAGGCCAAGAATTGGAGTTACACCTTCAGGAGGGGGATATTTCCCCGCTTTCTGCATCAGATCGGCACGGTTCAATGCAGTTGCTTCAATTTTAACAAGCAGTTCATGATCAGCCGGTACAGGTTTTTGAAACTCCCCGGCCTTCATGGCGGGAATTCCCGAACTGTCATCAATGGTCAGAACCTTCATGGTATCCATTTTTTCCGGAGGTTTTGTAAGAGGTTATTTAAGTCAGGTGAAATATTCAGATACACAATTGGCACAGCAAATAGCAGTGCAAAGAGCAGGGATCGTACAGGAATAAGTATCAACAGAGAGTCAAAGTTAATAACTGTGTAACAAATGTATATGGAAATAGCGCCCAATGCCAACACAAAAAGCGTCGACAGGGAAAAAGGCTGTAAATTTTTCCTGATTAACAGGAAAAACCATTTTACGGCATTGTGTGAAAACAGGGCAAGTGCCGTGGCCAAAGCTGCTCCTTCAATTCCATATACAGGTATCAGCAGATAGTTTAGAATTATGGTGACGGTTACCAAAATCACATTTGTATAAAAACTGATTCTGTAATACTTCGAGTTAAGTAAAATATGGCCATTTGCACCCGATACCATCTCAACCAATTTACCCATTCCCACAATAAACACCACCCATTTCCCGGCTGCGTAGAAATCCGGCATCAGCATAAAAAGCAGGTCAAGATTCAGCCAGATCAACCCGAAAATAAACAAGCCGGGAATTAGCTGATTCAAAGATGTTTTTTTGTATATCGAAGCTACTTCATTCCACTCTTTCTTTTTTATGAAATCAGCGAGCATAGGGCCGGCAATTTTTTCGATAGAGCGCTGTGGTATGGTAATGATGGATGCCACATAGAATGCAATGGCATAAACAGCCGTCTGATCCAATCCGGCCATGGAACCGAGCATCATCACATCTACATTCCACACAATAACGGTCGTAAAACCTCCCAGCATAGAATAGATGCTGTATCTGGCTATTCCCTTCACAAGTGATGCACGAATAATGGAGAGGTTTGGAATCAGTTTGAACTCCTTCTTCCTCCAGATTTGCGTACCAATGATGAGTGGCTGAGAGATATAACTGAAAACAAAAAGTGTGATGAATTGGCTCAGTGAAATCCAATCATAGAAATAGAGTCCCAAAAGGCCAATGGCCAGTATGCGCTGTATTACCTCATTGGCAATGGAGCCGGTGGTAGAATCGCGAAGTGAGCGAAGGTAATTATTCAGAATTTCATAATAGAGAATAAACAGCGTAAGCGGGATAACCCAAAGATAATACTCCACAAACAGAGGTGAGCGATCGGAATAGAAATTGATGATAACATCACCCGCTAACAGATAAACGGCAACAAAGAGTACGAAACCGATAATGGGAATACTTACCATCCAAAAGAGAAAACCGTGATGATGGGGATCAGCATTTTTAAAAAAAGGGAAATAGCGGATTACCACATTGTGAAGGCCAAAATGGGCAAATTGAGAGCTGATATATGCTGCTGAAATTAAAACACGGGTCAGGCCATATTCCTCAGGAGCAAGAATATGCGGATAGAGCAAAATGGTTAGCACAAAGCCCAGGCTGATCCCAATGTAAGAGATGATGGTATTGGAAATGCTTTGGCGAACAATTATACCCAAAGTAGCAGCTCTGTTACGATTTGTGTTTATTCTGATAATGTAGGCTGAATATCAGGGGTTTTCCAACTGATTAATCACAAATCTTTGAACGATCAGCCTGATATCAAAATACGCTCTTCTTTTGCCTTGAAAGAAATCCCTTCAGCACCCATATTCTGAATTGCAGAATAAATTTGGCTGCTTTTGAGTTTCCGCTCAGATAATACCCGGCAGAGAGCACAAGGCTCCAGAGAAATTTCAGGAGTTCACTGCCCAGTTTTTTTGCAAGTTCGGCAGGTTGCCCCTCAAGCCGTAAACGTTCGCTCTTTCCAATGCCTTCAGACTGTTTTTCGAGATACTCTTTTTCGAGCCGTTTATATCCAATCCGATGTGTTAATTCCAGCTCTCCCCAATAGTGAAGCTCAACACCATTTTTTCTGATCCGCTCAAAAAATGCTTTCTCCTCACTGCCTAAAAGTTCTTTACCTGTCCGCCCCAATGTGGTATCAAAATAACCAAATGCATCAAACACTGTTTTTCGGATCATCATATTCCCGCCTCTTGGAAAGTTTGAAAGCGGATAGATTCTGTTCTCACTGCCTAAATCATGCAGGCCAAACATCGGCATCAGCTCTTTTGGAATCCAGTCTGGATTCTCTTCCTCATCAAATGAAACATGGATACGCCCGCCGGCGCAGAGGGTTGACAGACGCCTCTCAATATAATCTAAAGCTGTTTCAATATAATTTTCAGGTAATTTCACATCATCATCAATGTAGATTAAAACCTGTGATTCTGCCTCTTTCGCCGCCCGGTTTCTCGCATAGGATAAGCCCTGATTCGTCTCTTTAACCGTTCGGAACTGAACATTCGGATTTGTACTCCTGAATATGTCGCATACGGTTTCAGTGCCGTCTTTACTGTTATTGTTCACCACCAGTATCTCGAACTGGTCATACGGAGCTGATTGCAATGCCAGATCGTCGAGAGTATCCTTCAAATACGCAGCCCTGTTAAAGGTGCAAATTGCAATTGTGATTCGGGTTTGGCTTTGCATAAATTTTAAATCATGGCCTGTTTCAATCGGGCATTGCAAATATAATCATTAGATATCAGAACAGTTTTGATTAATCGCCGGCAACCTCTTGTTTCTGTATACATTCCTACCCGAAACAGATCCGATCTGCTAAAGCGCGCAGTGGAATCTGTATTGAATCAAACCTGGAAGAATCTTGAACTTATTGTTGTAGATGATGCCTCGGATGATGATACACCACAGATTCTATCAGAGCTAAAACAGGAAGTTCCAATCAAAGTTCTTCACAACACTAAACCGAAAGGCGCAGCGGCAAGCAGGAATATTTCAATTGAACAGGCAAACGGAGAATTTGTTGCAGGATTAGATGACGATGATTTCTGGCATCCGGAGCGGATTGAACATTTGATGGAACTCTTTCGGGATGAATATTCAGCTGTCTGTTCCAACGATTTGCTGGATTTCGGTAACAGAAAACTGGTTTGGAAAAAAAAGCCGGTAATTACTCTGAATAATCTGCTTTATTACAACTGTGTAGGCAATCAGGTACTCACCAAAAAGGAGTACATCATAAATGCCGGGTGGTATGATGAAAGCCTTCCCTCAGCGCAGGATTATGATCTCTGGATCCGTCTGGCAGAGAAATTTGGCCCTATTAAAACAGCTCCATTTACGCTCCAGACCGTTTCGATGGAAAATGAGAGAAACAGCATAACCACATCCCCAAAAAAAGTAGCCGGTTACCGGGCCTGCCTTGAGAAACACAGAACAAAAATGAGTGAAAAACAGATTATTTATCAGCAGTACCGCCTAAAACTGGCCGGTGGCGAAAACACTACCTGGTTTGATATGTTTCGAGCGGCTCCACCACATCTCATCGTCAAAGAAATTACCCGGCGAATCATGCCTTAGTTACCTGAATGCATAAACCAAAAGTAACGTAACTGCCAGTACAACAAGAGCGAAAAATTTGTGATTTTTATACCAGGGAATATCCGTTTCGGGTAGTGCTTCTTCATCTTTATCAAAGAATGCTGAAATTTCTTTTTCCGGCCATAACAAGCTCACAATGATCATAACAGCACTGCTGAACAGAAAAATAATTGTGGCCGAGTAGAGATAGTGAATTGGAAACAGAATGGTGTAGACATAATTGTTGATGATCAAAAAGAGCCCCATGGCACTGCCACATACAAGAGAGTAAAAGGCACCATCAGCGGTTGCCTTTTTCCAGAAAAGCCCAAATATGTAACACGTTACTATGGGCGGGCTCAAAAACGAAAGTACAGCCTGTAAATACTCCCAGAGAGTTGGGAATTGACTTATAAATGGTGCCCAAAGAGAGGCCAGTGCTACTGCCACAAGAATAAAAAGTTTACCCATTTTAATGAGCTTTTTCTGGCTGCTCTCGGGTTTCCATCTATTGTATATATCCATTGTGGCAATGCTCGAAGAGGCCGTGAGTGCAGAGTCGATACTGGACATAAGAGCAGCGATAAAACCTGTAAGGATGAGTCCAAGTACACCCGCTGGAATAAAGTCGAACATGAGCTCCGGGAAAACCAGATTCGGATTTTCAATGTCTGGATACAAAATAAGCCCTAAAGTGCCCGGGAGTACAAGGATAAAAAGCAACGGGAGTTTCAAAAAGCCGGCAAAGATGGCACCTTTTCTGCCATCTTCCAGTGATTTTGCCCCCAAAACCCTTTGCACCATGTGCTGATTTGAACACATAAAGTAAAAACCCAAAATGGGTAAACTGATAAACAGTGTTGGCCAGGGAATGAACGGATCATCAGCCGGCTGAATGAGACTCAAAAACTGAGGAGCTACAGCACTTCTCACCTCCTCCCAGGAACCAACCTGGTTAAAAGCCACCACTGCAACTATGGCGCTGGCAAGTGTCAATAAAATAGCCTGAATTGAATCTGTAATCACAACAGCCCTTAGCCCGCCTGCTACTGTGTACAAACCCGTTACAACAGCCATAATAATCACAAAAACAAATAGTTCAACATCCGGAAAAATTCCTTTCAGCAAAATGCTGCTGGCAAACAGGGCTCCGGCTATATCAATCAAAACACTCATGGTAATGGATACAATTGAAAAATAGAGACGGGAGCGATTATCAAATCGTTTGCCGAGAAATTCCGGCATGGTTGTGAGTTTATGCTTCAGATAGAAAGGAACAATAAACACCGCAAAAATAAGCAGCATAATAGTGCCCGACCATTCATAGTTAAAGACAGAAATACCCGTTTCGTAGCCGCTTCCACTTAACCCAATAATGCTTGTGATTGAAATATTGGTTGCATAAAGCGACAACCCGATTAGCGGCCAGCTTAACGAACGCCCGGCCAGAAAGAAATCGTCGGTGGTTTCATAGGTATTTCTGCTTTTAAAGCCTCTCCAGGTAATAAACAGCAGATAAATAAAGATGATGGAAAGATCGAGATTTGTCACTTCGTTTGAGCAGGTATTAATTGTTACGAAGAATGACTAAAGAAAAGAAAAAATCCCCGAAATATTGCTTTTATTTATCAATAATTTACTTGTCAGGATGATTCCTTACGGGAAATGGAAACCGGTACAAAACTAAGGAGACTGGCATCTACAGTATTCTCTGAAACACTATCAAGCAACGCTTTTAACGTAGCATTTCCGAGCTTTTCATAATCTGTCTGAACAGATGATAGTGTTGGGTGGGTGTACATATTGTGTGGAAGATCATCATACCCGATGAGTGCTACATCTTGCGGAATACTATAATTATGTTTTTTTGCTGTCTCAAGAAAGGCTGTGGCCATTGTATCGTTCGTTGCAAAAATTGCTTCAGGTTTCTTTCTTGATTCCCTGAATGCATGAAAAGCCTCCACCCCCGATTCAAATGTAAAATCTCCTGGAGTAGTCCAAACCAGTTCCATCTCTTGATGCTGGCTTATATAGTCTGAAAATCCATTCCGGCGAAAGCGGGATTCCGAACGCTCGGGCGGACCTAGAATAATCCCAACTTTTTTAAATCCTCTATCCTGAAAATGTCTTGCTGCAAGATATCCACCTGAATAACTATCGAATGTCACGGTTGGGAAAACCGGATTCTCAATCATAGAGTTAGAAATAATGGGATATTTCGAGGGTAGTGCTCTCTGAATTTTTTCATAATCCGCACGCTGCAGTTCCGGCACAAACAGAACGATTCCATCGAAGTAGTCGCAACATATTTCCTTAATCCGTTTCTTTAACCCTTTTCTGTAATCCAGAACTGCATTTAAAAATAACCTTACATCATAATTAACAGATGCTCTGTTAAGGCCATTAAAAAAGCTTGAATAAAACTCCCCTTCATGAAAACCGGACGCTACAAGCGCCACATTCATATATTTTTTTGGCTTATTGAGGCCGATTTCAGGCATCTTGTAACCCAGTTTCTCAGCACTTTTGAGTACTTTTTTCTGAGTATCCGGACTGATTTTATCTGACCCGTGCATTACACGCGATATGGTAGATATAGCAAACCCCGTGTCATCAGCGATGTGTTTAAGGGTTATTTTCATAGCATTTATTTGTGCCTGCAGTTGAAAATTCTTAAGGATGATTTAATTGGTATTTGTAAATCTGAGCAAATGTTAGCCATCATATCCAAAAGTCAAAAATAACATCTGAAAATAATAAATCTATTTTATTCAGCAATTAAAAAATCCCCTTCAAGTGTTTGAGCCACATTTGTACCCACAAACACTTTAACAGTACCCGGTTCTAAAGTAGGCTCAAGTTGCTGATCCAAATACATTAACTGTTTTGCTTTCAGATGGAACTCAATTGTCTTTGTTTGACCCGGTTCCAGATAAACTTTTTCAAAATCGCGCAATAAGCGTACAGGCTGTGTTACACTTGCAACCATTTTGCGTGTGTAAAGCTGCACAACTTCATACCCTGATTCATCACCGCTATTGGTTACTTCTACCGAGACTGTGAGTGAATCACCCGAGGTGATTTCCGTTTTACTCAGCTGCAAATTCTCATATTCAAATGTTGTGTAACTAAGGCCATATCCAAATGGAAAGAGTGGTGCATTGGGTGCATCAATAAATTTTGATGTATATCTCTGATTTGGATCCATCGGGCGGCCGGTCATTTTTTGATAGTACACATTCGGTATCTGACCAACTGAGTAAGGCCAGCTGAATGTGAGTTTTCCGCTTGGATTATGATTTCCGAAAAGCACGGATGCAATTGCATCTCCGGTTCTGGTTCCCAAATAAAATGCATTCACAATTGCTTCTACATTTTCATTAGCCCAGTTTATCTCGAGCGGGCGTCCCGCCATTAATACCAGAACTACCGGCGTGCCTGTTGCCTGAACTGCTTCCAGAAGTTCTTGCTGTGCTCCCGGCAGATTCAGTGTTGTGCGTGAGGCTGCTTCACCACTCATATGCCGCCCTTCGCCCAATGCCAGAATTACAACGTCTGATTCCCTCGCGAGCTGAACCGCATCATCAATTCCATCCGTATTGTGATCATCCAGACTTAATGGCACACCTTGAGCAAAAGAAACAGTTACGTCCCCGGCTACAGCATTTTTCAGCCCTGATAACAGAGAAACATTTTCTGAAGCTTCTCCTGCGGCAGACCAGGATCCCATAACATCATACTGATTATCCCCAAGCGGGCCAATTACCGCGATATTTTTATGATTCTCCTTAAGTGGTAGCAAATCATCTTCATTTTTCAGCAATACGATGGACTTCTCAGCAACTTCAAGCGCAAGGTCCAGGAAATCTTCACGCATAATTGTTTCGGCTTCCCGCTCATAATCGGAATAGCGATAAGGATCATCGAAAAGACCCATCTCAAATTTCATGTCAAGAATGCGGGCTACAGCCATATCCACCTGTTCTTCACTTACCACACCGCTTCTTACCAAACCGGGAAGTTCGTTTAAAAAAATATTGCTCATCATATCCATATCCACATTGGCATTGATGGAAAGTTCGGCGGCATGGGCTTCATCGCGTGCATAGCCATGAGGAATCATCTCCATAATGGCTGTGTAATCGGTAACTACAAATCCATCAAAACCCCACTCATCACGCAGAATTTTATTGAAAAGAAAATCGCTGCCTGTAGCAGGAACACCATCATATTCGTTGAATGCCGTCATGAACGTTCTCACATCTGCATCGATTGCGGCTTTGAATGCCGGCAGGTGTATCTCTCGCAGTGTACGCTCAGAAATATCCACGGTGTTGTAATCGCGTCCGGCTTCCGCCACTCCATAAGCAGCAAAGTGTTTGGCTGTAGCCATAATGGTATCCAGTTCGTACAAATCATCCCCCTGAAAACCTTTGATTCGTGCAACCCCAAAGAGTTTATTTAAAAGAGGATCTTCTCCCGAACTCTCAACGATTCTCCCCCAGCGCGGATCGGGCGATACATCAATCATAGGTGTAAATGTCCAGTGCAGACCTGCGGCGGCTGACTCTTTTGCGGCTACACGTGAAGCTTTTTCAATCAGGTCAGGATCCCATGTGGAAGCTTCCGCCAGGGGTACGGGAAAAATGGTGCGGTGGCCATGGATTACATCAAACGCAAACAAAAGAGGGATACCAAGCCGGGTTTCCTCAACCGCTATTCGCTGCAGATCGAGTGTATGCTCTACAGTATGTGCATTGAACACTCCACCCAGTTTGGCCTCACCAATCATTTCGCGGTACTCCTCACTTAAAACCGGACCGGTTTCGGCAAAACCACTGCTTAGTAAATTTAACTGACCCACTTTTTCTTCAAGTGTCATCAGTGCTAAAACTGAGTCTACTTTTTCAGGATGGCGAAGAGGGGTTATTCTGACAGGTGATTCAGGATCGGTTTTTTCTCCGATTTTTTCTGAATCTGAAGTAATGTAGAAATCACCTGTTTGATCTGTTGAATTTATAAATAGAAACCCAACAAAAAAAAGGGGTAAAAAAAATGTGATGAACTGCTTTTTACTCAGCATGCGAAAATTGGTTATTTTTTATTGGAATATTTTAATATGTAACTACTTGACTTCTGATGT
>SLJB01000280.1 GCA_007135335.1 Balneolaceae bacterium | reverse complement strand
CTCACAGACAATTTCCTCACGTTTAATCTTTGCAGTCTCTTTTTTGATACCTTCTTTTTCAGAAGTCATTTCGTGTGCAGCCTGCACAATCAGTTGCGGATCTATTCCTGCTTCTGCTGCGATATGTTCAAGGTCTGCGATAGAGAGACCTGCTTTCCCCCGCTCTCTTGAAAGTGAGCGCTCTGCTTCCAGTTCAACTGCGCGCCGTATTAAACGGGAAACTTCATCTTCAGTGTAAATACGGTCGGCCATTTTGTTTTTTAATTATTTTTTTCACGATTCTTGCAGAGAGATACATCTGGAAAAATACGAAAATGTATCTGTTTGGTTACATGTTTAAATCAGATTGCTTCAACTAGTTAAAAGTGTTGAAACTTTTGATTTGTTGAAAGGGTTAATTTTTTTTTGTTTTTAAATGCAGTCTTCAGAATGACTACTTTCTGCTGAAGGAGCAGGAAGTTATACAGCTCGAATGCAGTAATTGAGTTTTCTGCATTGAATATGAAACTTACAATAAATGAGTTGAAAGACCAGTCTGATTTTTGAAGTTGTATCCCCTTTACTTTCCTATAATTCAAATAAAGAAACTGTTTTCAGTTTGAACTGATACAAGTTCCTGACTACCTTATTGCTTAAGAAGATCACTGAGAGATCACATCATCTGAGGCGGCGTATTCTCTTTTAGGGGATATGCCGTTTTCAGTTATCCCTGCAGGAAGGGGTCAGCTTTCTAAACGGTTCAAAAATGGGGCACCGGTTTTTTCAGTCACTTCTTCGAGCGATGTGCCGGGCATCAGTTCAATCAGTTCAAATCCATTCTCACCAATACTGAATATTGCCAAATCTGTTATTACAATATCAACCACACTTGTTGCAGTTAATGGCAGGTTACATGATTCAACCAATTTCGGGCTGCCATCTTTATTGATGTGGTTCATTGTGATAATCAGCTTTTTGGCACCGGAGGCAAGATCCATGGCACCGCCAACCCCAAGCAGCGGTTTCCCGGGAACTGCCCAGTTGGCGAGATTGCCGGTTTGATCCACTTCAAGGCCCCCCATTACCGCAACATCCACATGCTTACCCCGAATCATCCCAAAGGAAGCTGCCGTATCGAAATAGCTTGCTCCCGGCAGAGCTGTTACCGGAATTTTACCGGCATTTACAGGATTATGCAGAGCCCCGCTTCCATCGGCGGGTACTGGGCCCACACCAAGCATGCCGTTTTCTGTGTGGAGAATAATCCCATCATCGGGGGTTATGAGGTCGGCAATAAGGGTGGGAATGCCGATTCCCAGATTAACAACATCACCGTTATTCAGCTCTTTTAATGCTCTTCGGGCAATTCTCATGCGGTCATCCCCTGCACGTTTACTACCCACTGAAGCCGATGAACCCAAATGCTCTGCTCTGAGTTTGGCTTCAACCAGAAAATCAACAAAACAAGCTTGTGTGTGTATATGGTTTGGGTCTAATTCTCCTACGGGAACAATCTCTTCTACTTCGGCAATTACCAGGTCAGCAGCAGTTGCCATAGCCGGGTTAAAGTTTTGCTCCGTTAACCGATAAGTAAGATTGCCGGCACTATCGGCTTTCCAAGCTCTTATAAATGCAACATTTCCACGAATTGCCGGCACAAATACCTGCGCAATTCCGTTGATCAATTTCGTTTCGTAACCTTCAGCCATCACTGTTCCAACAGCTGTGGGTGTGTAAAAACCCCCGATACCTATTCCGCCTGCCCGAATGGCTTCACCCAGTGAACCCTGAGGCAGCAATTGATATTCCACCCTGCCTTCCCGGGCAAACTGAACAGCATTCGGATTGCTTGTAAAATAAGAACCGATCATTTTTCTGAGCTGACCATTGTTCAGCAGCCGGTCGCCGCCCAGTCCGGGTTCGCCAACATTGTTACCAATATAGGTAAGGTTGTTTGAAGCTGTATTTGCCAAAGCATGGAGCAGGTGCACGGGGGTCCCGGTCATGCCAAACCCGCCGCATAAAATTGTATCGCCCGATTTAACTTTGGAGGCAGCTTCTTCAGGTGTAATGACGGGTGCATTTTTCATAATACTCTGAATAGGTTAAACGGTTTGAAAAAAAGGGTTCTGTTTTAGTGAAAATGAGCAGTAGTAAGAACATTATTGAAGAGACATTTAGTTATTCAACTTATTCAATGCTGAAAGTTCTGCTATGATATCTTTTCTGGTGCATTAAGATTTATAATGGGATTGGTTTGATTAATATAAATGTTTAACATTAAACAATAGAATGGTTTAAGCAACAAAATAATGTTTGATTACAGATCATATACTAGTAATGTACTCTTTGGGAAAGGTACATACTCAGAGTTTTTACGTCGCCTTCAGGATGACCAGACTCTACTGCTGATATCTAGCGAACGCATGAGCAGCGCCATATCTGAGCTTAAAAACCGGGCAGATGAGAAGAACCTTATTCACTTTTCAAAAATTGAACAGCATGTGCCGCGACCGCTGGTTGATGAAGTTAAATCCCTTATCAGTTCAAGGAACATTGATCGTATTATTGCCATTGGCGGCGGATCGGCAATTGGCCTTGCAAAAGCAATTGCTCTGGATAATGCAGTACCCATTGCAGCTGTACCCTCCACATATTCCGGTTCAGAACAGACGAACATTTGGGGCATCAGCTCTGATGTGGGAAAGACCACGGGAAGATCAGACAATGTGTTGCCCGATCTGGTAGTTTATGATCCCGATTTCACATCAAGCCTACCTAAACCGCTGGCTGTGAAAAGTGCAATGAATGCTATGGCTCACCTGATGGAAGCCATCTATGCGCCTGATTCAAACCCGATAACCACGCATGTTTCCTTGCTGGGCATGGATTACATTAGTAAAGGGCTGGATGAGCTATCCAATGAAGGTACGCTAACGGAAAGTGCCAATGAAAATCTCATGATGGGTGCATGGCTTGCAGGAAAATCTCTCTGTGAGGTGTCGATGTCGCTTCATCATAAAACAGCGCATGTACTCGGCGGCTCGTTTGGTATGGATCATGCAAGCGTACATACAGTTCTGCAACCTTATGTACTGCAATATCAATGGCCGTTTTTAGAGGATGAAATCAAACAGAAATTTATCTCAGTTTTTGGTGATAATCCGCCTGTTTCTCTAAAGAAAATGGCTGATATAGGAGGAGTAGAAAGCGATCTGAACAGTATCGGTTTTGATAAGAGCGATATTTCAGCTGCTGTTGATATGATACTGGCAAATCCCTATTCAAACGTTGCGCCTTTGAAAGAAGATCGACTCACTGCCATGCTGGAGTCAGCCTGGGAAGGGAAAATCAGAAAAATTTAAAACCGGAACAGAAAAATGAAAGGTTTAATAAAAGGACTTCACCACGTAACCGCTACCGTAAACGATGCTCAGGAAGATGTGGATTTTTATACAAAATTACTCGGGCAGAGACTGGTAAAAGAGACCGTAAACTTTGACAATGAAAAGGTATATCATTTCTACTACGGAAACGAGATTGGCTCACCATCAACGATATTTACCACATTTCCGTACAAAAATCAGGGTGTTCGGCAGGGGGTGATCGGAAACGGACAGGTTTATGAATCGGTTTTTTCAGCGCCGGAAAATTCATTGGATTTCTGGGGCAAACGGTTGCGTAGTCATGGATTTGAAGCAACAATTGAACATCGCTTAGGTAAAGAATTTCTTTTATTTGATGATCCCTCAGGGCTTAAGCTTTCCATTGTTGAGAACCACACCGACCATCGTGAACCGGTTTGGACAACCGATGAAATCACAAAAGAAAAAGCCATTCGTGGAATAGACAGTGTAGTTTTGGCCATTAAGAACCCGGAAGAGACGACACAATTTTTGCATGAGTTCGGGTACCCGGTACACATCAAAGATGAAAAATATACCTTGCTTGAAACCAATAAAGATGGAGCCGGAAATTCGTTGATTGTGCTGGACGGACGCGATCTGCCCGATGGAATTAACGGATTGGGCACGGTTCATCATGTTGCTCACAGAGTGGATTCTATTGAGGATTCCATCAAGATTAAAGAGTTTCTGCAAAAGAAGTATGGCATCAATGCAACTGAAGTGAAAGACCGTAAATATTTTAAATCGATCTACTTCAGAATTCCCGGAAACGTGTTGTTTGAAGTAGCTACTTCAGGACCGGGTTTTCTGGTTGATGAGTCAAAAGAGGAGCTCGGAACATCTCTCAAACTACCCGAATGGCAGGAAGCTCGCCGTGAACAGATTGAGAAGAATCTGGTGCCTTATACCCGCTGATCTAAAGAAGATTGTTTTTAAACCCTATGATCTCTTCTGCTTCCCGGATAACGGATTTTATTTTTTGCAGCTTACTCCAGCTGTAAATGAGTAATGAAAGCAGAATCAGCATATTTACATATTCATAAATCGACAAAGCATGTTCATTTTCCATTATGAAGTATGCATAGAAAATGGGTAGAAACAGGAATGTAGTATAGATGTAGTAAACTCTCCTGCGGGTTCTTTTCCTGAGTGAATCAATGACAGGTTTAACATCTCCATCCCGCACCAACTTCTTTTCATTATAAAACAGGTAGCTTTTTAGCGATAAGATTTTTTGTGATGCTTTCAGCTCAGGTGAAATCATTTTCTTTACGGTAATTGCCTGTGTAAATCAGCATTTGGTAAATTTTGAAAATGAATACCCAAAATTCTCAGGTTTTGTGGTTTTAATAACCCGTCACATAAATGAAGACGGGTTATACCACCACTTAAATCAATCTAAGAATAATTTGGCCGGCGTTTCTTTCTGCTTCCTGATTTAGAACGATTCGAACTCTTTTGCCCATTCCGTTTTTTCGCATATTGGAATTTCTGCCCCTTTGAGGAAGACCTGTTCTGCTGTTTCTCAGGCTCGGGTGGATTGTGGTCCACCAAAGGGAAATCGTGCTCATCAATAACCGGCACTTTAATCCCAATCAATTTTTCGATATCGCGCCAGTACGATTTTTCCTGAGCATCACAAAAAGAGATTGCAGTGCCGTCGGAGCCGGCTCTTCCGGTTCGCCCGATCCGGTGAACATAGGTCTCGGGGATATTGGGAATTTCATAATTGATTACATACTGCAGTTCATCCACATCAATTCCGCGGGCGGCAATATCGGTGGCAACAAGAACTCGTGTTGTATTTTTCTTGAAGTTGCTAAGGGCACGCTGCCGCGCAGTTTGCGACTTATTTCCATGAATTGCCTCAGCGTTGATGCTTCTGTCATTCAGCAGCTTCACAACTTTATTGGCACCATGTTTTGTGCGGGTAAAAACAAGTGCTGATTTAATTCCATCATCCTGAAGTACATCGATCAGCAGATTTTTCTTATTGCCTTTGTCCACATAGTAAATTCCCTGGCTGATGGCTTCCACAGTGGATGATTCCGGGGTTACCTCAACTTTAACCGGATTCCGGAGAATCGATTTTGAGAGCTTCACAATGTCCGGCGGCATAGTAGCTGAGAAGAACAGGGTCTGGCGATTATTTGGCAATGCGGCAAGCAGTTTTTTAACATCATGAATGAAGCCCATGTCGAGCATACGGTCGGCTTCATCCAGAACAAAAATTTCAATATCGGAGAGGGAGATGTATCCCTGATTCATCAGGTCGAGAAGACGACCGGGAGTTGCGGTGAGAATATCAACGCCGCGCTTGAGTTCTTTTACCTGGCTGTTTTGGCCAACACCGCCAAAAATTACAGCACTTTTTAAATCGGTATATCGCCCATAACTCTTAAAACTTTCATCAATCTGGATGGCAAGTTCACGGGTAGGGGTTACAATCAGGCTTCTGATTTTTTTTGTACGATGGTTTCCGTTTGTTTTGGCAAGATTCTCTAAAATGGGGATGGCAAACGCTGCAGTTTTACCGGTTCCGGTTTGGGCACATCCTAACACATCGGTGCCTTTAAGGGCAACGGGTATGGCTTGAGATTGAATAGGTGTTGGGTGAGTATATCCTTCTTTTTTTAATGATCTGAGGATCGGATCGGTGAGGTTCAATAAATGAAATGACATATAAAATATAAAATGAAAAAGCCTGCTCTTAAAGGCAGGCTTTGAAAGTGAATCTTAAGGTACGGATTATTAATGAGAACTCTTATTCCGGAAAAAGGGAGAACAGGTATCCTGCCGGTTTCTGGAAAGGATAACGAAGAATCTCGTTGTAACGGAACAGTTTTCCGTACCTTTGAAGGCAAAAATCACAACAGAAGGTTACCTACAGATGTTTAACAAAACCGAAGCAGAAGAACGCGTTTGGCTGGCTGATGTCATCGAAAAACTTGAAGATGCATTTCAGGCTGTTAATGAAGCCGTGACGAAAACAGCGAATGAGCTGCAGGCTCAAAAAAAATATCTGTACGAAAACAAAACGGGGATGGACGCTGCCGAAAAAGCATCACTAAAGCAGACTGTAAATATGCAGGCCCTTACGGGAGAGGCGGCTGTGGCGTACAAAAAACGGTTGCTTAAACTGATTGAAACACCTTATTTCGGCAGAATCGATTTTCGGGAAACAGGCAGCGTTAAGGCTGAGCCGATTTATGTTGGCATTCACTCGTTTTTTGATGAGAAGGAGAATGAAAACCTGATTCACGACTGGCGGGCACCGGTCTCAGGGATGTTCTACGATTTTGAGCCGGGAAAGGCGTCGTTCGAGGCACCTTCGGGAACCAAAGAGGGGGAGATTGAACGAAAGCGGCAGTACCGCATCAAAGACGGTGAGATGGAGATGATGCTGGAATCAGATCTCTACATACGTGATGATGTACTTCAGAAAGAGCTGAGCCGATCGGGTGATGACAAGATGAAAAATATTGTGGCTACCATTCAGCGCGATCAGAATGCTATCATACGCGATGAAACCTCTCCGGTGCTGATTATTCAGGGTGTAGCCGGATCGGGGAAAACATCGATTGCCCTTCACAGAATCGCCTTTCTGCTCTACAGGTTCAAAGATGAGATACAATCGCGTGATATTATGATTATCTCACCAAACAAAGTGTTTTCTGATTATATCTCAAATGTTCTGCCGGAACTGGGTGAAGATACCATCCCCGAAATGGAAATGGAAACCCTTGCACAGCGTGTTCTTGGAGATAAGTATAAGTTCCGAAGCTTTTTTGATCAGGTGAATGATCTTCTTGAGGTGCACGATCAGGAATTCATTAATCGAATAAAGTTCAAATCAACACCGGAATTTCTCCAAAAACTGAATACCTACGCGAGCGATCTTAAACGCAACCGGTTCAAAGCAACCGATATTTCCGTGCGGTATAAAACCATCACTGCGAACTATCTAAGGCAGCGTTACAATGCCAACAATCAGCTTCCGCTTATGCGCCGACACACAGCTATTGCTACGGACGTACTGAAAAAAGCAAAGCGCGAATTTAAATATGATTTGCGGAACGAGGAGAAAAAAGAGATCCGTAAAATGGTAAAAAATATGATTGGCACAACCAATCTGAGAGTTCTCTACAAAGAGTTTTACGACTGGCTGAAGAGGCCGGATATGTTGCAATATGCTACTCGCTCTACCTTTGAATTCGCCGACTTGTTTCCGCTGATGTACCTTAAAATGCAGCTTGAAGGTGCCGATTCGTTCAGGCAGGTAAAGCACCTGATTGTGGATGAAATGCAGGATTACACGGCTGTTCAGTATGCGGTGTTATCCCGGTTATTTCCTTGCAACAAGACCATTTTGGGTGATACCAATCAAAATGTAAACCCCTACAGTTCAACATCATCTGATGATATAAAAGATGTGTTTACCGATTCTCTGGCGGTCAGTCTTTACAAGAGTTACCGGTCCACGTACGAGATCACCCGATTTTCGCAAAGGGTTTCACCACGTACCGATGTGGAGCCGGTGGAGCGGCACGGAAATGAACCTGAAACTCTAAAATTCAGTAAATCTGCCGATGAGAGAAAAGCTATTCTTGAACTGATTAAGGAGTATGAACAGTCAGATAGAAATTCACTTGGTATATTGTGCAAAACACAAAAACAGGCTAAAGCACTGCACAGATATCTTGAATTAAACGGAGTAAAAGTACATCTGCTCACTCCCGGAAGCTCTGAAATGGGTTCAGGTATGTTGATAACAAGTGCTCATCTCGCAAAAGGCCTGGAGTTTGATGAGGTGATTGTGCCTCACATAAGCCACGAAAACTACAAAACCGATGTAGACAGAAGTATGCTCTACATTGCATGTACACGCGCTATGCACATGCTTACACTTTCACACACTGGAGAGGTTACTGAAATCATAGACCATTCCGGGCGATAATTTATAAGAGTTGGTGAAGCCGGATAAATGGATATTATTAACCTCAATGGTTTAGACAGATGTGTAGAACCATAAGCTGAGGTTTCCTTTCCTCTTTAATTGATCACGTCCAATATGGCAATGTTGTGTCAAAACACCGAAACGTATTCAGAACTCCATTTTCTAAGTCAAAGTTAATCCAACTGAATAAAATATAAACAGGTATTTTTTTTACTTTAGACTTCTATCTAAACAGTACAGAAGAGGTGAGTAGCTACATAAGGGCCTAGTTAAAATTAGTTATTAGTAAATAAATTAATTAAGATAATAAGGTATGAAATAGAGTTTGGGACATCTTCGCATTAACGCCTTGGCGGGATAAAGAGCAATCATGTTTGAACAAATGCAAGCATACAGTCAATTAATCGAAGCATCAACTGTGCCACAAATTTTGTGCAGAGATGATGGAACTATCATTCATCTTAATTCAATATTTACAACAATATTTGGTTACAAATTAGATGAAGTACCAACAGTGGAAAGCATTGCCGGACTTTTCTGCCAAGATTCTGAAAAGAGTAAAGGTATAGTAAAAAGCTGGGATACGTACACAAAGGAAAAAACGGAAGGAGAGATAGCTGGAAAATTTCATGTTCAACTCTGTTGTAAAGACAGCACGCGTAAAGCTGTTGACATAGAATATATATCTCTGAACCGGTGGAATGAGCCTCTGATTTTGATAACCATAATTGAAAGCGAAGCTCAATTTAAAGGTCTTTTTATACATGCTGCTGATGCCATATTTATCGCAGATACTGAGTCAGGAAAGATTGTGGAGGCAAATATTTCTGCTGAAAAGTTAATGCAAAAAACTGCAGATGAGTTAACCGGTATTCATTATTCTGAACTCCATCCGGCAGACAGGAAAGAGTTTAGTATCAAAAAATTTGAACAGGTGCAAAAAGAGCTGGAACATGTGTCTACCTCAACGCCATATGAACATGTAATTCTTCGGGCAGATGGTGAAGAAATACCTGTCGAGATTTTAGTTACAGACGTTATGTATAAAGGAGAGAAATGTATGATGGGAACCTTTCGAAACATTTCCCGCAGAAAAAAAATAGAGATTCAGTTAAAACAGAATGAAGAGCGGCTTCAACAGATTGCAACCATTAATCAATCTGTTATCTGGGAAATCGATACTGATGGAGTGTATCAGTATGTGAGCCACATGGCAAAAGAGGTGTGGGGCTACATGCCGGATGAACTGGTTGGAAAACGAGCCTATTTTGATCTTCATCCGAAGGAAGGAAGAGAAGAGTTTGTGCTTCAAACAAGAAGATTGATAGAAAAGAAAGAACCTTTTCAGGATTTTCTCAATCAGATCCAAAAACCGGACGGCACTATTATCCGGGTGTCAACAAATGGCACACCCATTTATGATGCTGAGGGTGATCTTACCGGTTATCGGGGGTCTGACCAAGATGTAACGGCAAGGCTCCATGCTGAAAAAGCTTTGAGTGATAGCACAGGATTGATGACCAAGCTTGCCGAACAGGTTCCGGGTGTGGTGTATCAATTCAAATTGCGGCAGGATGGCAGTACCTGTTTCCCATACTCAAGTCCCGGTATGTCTGATATCTATGCATATACTCCTCAAGAAGTGCAAGAAGATGCCACACCGGTTTTCAATCGGCTGCACCCGGAAGATCGTGATTGGGTGACTGAAGAGATCTATAAATCAGCTGAAACACTGGAGCTTTTTCATTGCGAATTCAGAGTACAGCTGCCCGGTAAAGATATAGAGTGGCGGCTTTCTAATGCCCGCCCGGAACGTCTTGAAGATGGCAGCACGCTCTGGCACGGAATCATTACGGATATTACCGATCGTAAAAAAGCTGAAGAAGAGATTCGAAAACTATCTGAAGCCGTAGAACAAAGCCCTGTAAGCGTGGTTATAACTGATGTTAAGGGAAAAATTGAATATGTTAATCCCAAGTTTGAAAAACTAACAGGTTATTCATTAGAAGAGGCCAAAGGAAACAATCCAAACATACTTCAATCCGGTTATCAGGGAAAAAAGTTTTATGATAAACTTTGGGACACCATTACGAGCGGAAAAGTTTGGAGAGGTCAATTCAGAAACAAAAAAAAGAGTGGTGAATTATACTGGGAATCTGCCACTATTTCGCCTATTAAAGATAAAGAGGGAGTCACAACCCATTATCTTGCGGTAAAAGAAGACATTACAAGGAGAAGAAACATAGAGGTAAAACTACGCCAAAGTGAGCAGCGCTACCGATCCATTATTGCTGTTTCGAACACAGGGGCGTGGGAATACGATATGGAAAATGAACAGCTGTGGTGCAGTGACGAATATTTTTCCATGCTTGGGTATAGAAGAGAAGATGTTGATGTTGATGGAGAAACCGGTTTCAGTTTATGGAAGAGATTTATACACCCTGATGACAGAGAAGAAGCAGTGAAAATGGCTATTGATTATACGGCAGGTGATATGATCGATGGGTATGAAAATTATTTCAGGATGATTGATAAAAATGGATCTCCGGTTTGGATCTGGGCTAGAGGGGAGAATTTGAAAAACCCGGATGGGTCGCCTACAAAATATTTCCTGGGCACGCATATTGATATTACGCAAATCAGACTGGCGGAAGAGGAGCTGAAAAGTGCATTTTCTGAAATGGAAGTGCTGAAAGATGCTCTAAATAGTGTTCCTGTTGCCGTATACATGAAGGATAAGTACTCCATGTATACGTTTGCAAACCGGCTGGCACTGGACCTGTTTGATTGTTCTGAAAGCGAGCTTGAAGGCAGCAGTGATTTCAGGTTTTTTGATGAAGAGACAGCAAAGAGTTTGAGAGAAATTGATCAAAAAGTATTTGCTGGAGAATTTATCAATCAAGAGGTTAAAACGATCGATTCGAAAGGCAATGAAAAATACTATCTTGAAATTAAATCACCTATCTACACAGAGAAAAATGAACTGGTTGGCCTGCTTGGTATTTCAACAGATATCACAGAAATGAAAAGAGCAGAACGGAAAATAAGAGAGAGCGAAGAGTATCTGCAAATACTGTTCCGGGCTATCCCCGACATGATTTTTGTTGTTGATAAAGAGGGTGTATTTCTGGATTACAAAACTGAGTCAAAAGATTTATACGTAAATCCTGACATATTTTTGGGTAAGAAGGTAGCTGAAGTCTTACCGGCTGATGTAGCTGAAAAGCATAGAATTGCTACAGAAAAAGCCCTCACTTCCGCAGAGCTGGTGGAAATAGATTATTCATTGGCGATGAAAGGGAAGCAGCGGCATTTCAAATCCAGAATTGTTGCACTTGGTGACGATAAAGTCCTTTCTATGATTACAGAAGCAACCGAAGCTGTAAATAATCTGAATAAAATAAAATCGCTGCTGAATGAAAAAGAGGAACAAAATAAACGCCTTGTAAACTTTACACACATTGTTTCTCATAATCTTCGCTCCCACACGGCAAATATGCAGGGTTTGTTTGGAGTACTGGAGCTTGAAGATCCTGAGGTGATGCAAAATCAATACATTCAACTTATTAAAGATTCAGCACTAAACCTGAATGAGACCATTGCTCACTTAAACGAAGTATTGGATATCAGCTTGTCAAACAAAGAGAAGCGGTCAGTTGTATATATTCGAAAGACAGTTAAATCCGTTACTGAAAGTATATCGTCGCTTGCCAAAAGTGCTGGCGTAACCATTGAGAATAAAATACCGAAGGACGTTAGAATAATGGCAATTCCGGCATATGTGGACAGCATGGTTTTGAATCTGCTTACTAATGCCATTAAATTCAGATCAGAGGAAAGAAAATCATTCATAGAAATAACTGCTGAAATATCAAATAAATGGCTGATTTTGAACTTTCGAGATAACGGACTGGGAATAGACTTGAAAAGGCATGGCGATAAATTGTTTAGTATGTATAAAACTTTCCACGGTCACCCTGAATCGAAAGGCCTCGGGTTGTTTATTACAAAGAACCAGGTGGAAGCCATGGGCGGAAAGATTAAAGCTGAAAGTGAAGTTGACAGAGGTTCTACATTTAAAATAATTCTTCCGCATGAAAAAATTTAAACGGGTTTGTCTTGTAGAAGATGATCTGACTTCCATTTTAATTTCGAAAAAGTACATGGAAATCTCCGGAAGAGTTGAGGAAATTCTTGTATATAAGAACGGTAAGGATGCTTATGATGGATTAAAAGAGCAATTTAAAGCCGGAGAGCAGATACCCGAGATTATATTTCTTGACATTAATATGCCTGTATGGGATGGTTGGGAGTTTTTAGAAGAGTTTTTAAAACTACCAGTTAAAGAGAGTGTAAAAGTGTACATTTTAACCAGCTCATCCCTGGGCAGCGATAAGGAAAAAGCTGAACATTATGGGCTTCAGGATCAATTCTTATCTAAGCCTTTAGATATGAGTAAACTTATAAAAGTTTTTGATTCGGTTTAACTGGTTGCAGTTTCTATACGACAACTGATCTGAGAAGCAACGAATTATTCTATCTCTGCTTTCACTTT
>SLJB01000018.1 GCA_007135335.1 Balneolaceae bacterium | reverse complement strand
GATCGCCACCGGGCCCGATAAACAGATCAGCATCCATTTTGATTTTAGACTGGCTGCCTAACTTTACCGCGTCTGCAGAATTGCTATTCAGAGTTACCTGGCATGGATTCAATCCTTCACAGCCTATGTAATCACTTCCACCCATTTCAATAGTGTTCTCGGCATGTAAAGCCTGATCAAATACTGGGTTCC
Organism: Balneolaceae bacterium; assembly: GCA_007135335.1. Classification (GTDB taxonomy): domain Bacteria; phylum Bacteroidota; class Rhodothermia; order Balneolales; family Balneolaceae; genus Rhodohalobacter. The sequence goes on along the minus strand of SLJB01000018.1, from coordinate 3,210 downwards.
ACATCGAATTTCCAATGACTAAGCCAATATTTGTTTGGTAGTTAGTTTCTTCGAAACGTCCGACTGACCGTAATGTCAAAACGGAATCACCCTGATTCACAAACTGGAGATTGTACGCTCCATTCATATCTGCCCACGGTTCAAAACCATCAACAGATGGATAGGAGAAAACGTTATCAACAGATGGAAGGAAGTTACTGTTTTCGGTATTTCTTAAATCGGTTATGGCCATCATTGCTGCACTATGAGCAATATTATGAGCCTGATTCTGGCTGTAGCTTTGCACTGTACGCGAATTAGACATCAACAGTGCATTTTTCAGTGCGTGAGAGTACGTGATCATTGAAAAAATCAATGCCGAAACGATAAGTATTGCGTATTTACCCATAAAAAGCCTCTTTGATTAAGTTCCTTAATCTACCCGATTCTGCTCTTAAGTATTTGATTTTCTAGTCAAATATACTAACAACTAAGGAAGCTGCAATTATATTAAGAAATTTTAATATAATATCATAACACTCTTACCTATTAAGTAGTGTAAATATTATGGGATGGGTTTGATTTATACGTAAAATTAATTCCAGAAAGCTACGCCGTACTGGCTTTGCGTCTCTTGTCTTAACTGAGGCATGGTGGAAGCGAATTCAGGATCGTAAACAACGGAAGGACGCCCATTGGCATTGAACCTGTTGGTAACGATTGCGCCACGATAAGAACCGGCAGAGCCACCTAATGTTACCGTACCGTTTGGTGCATAGGTGAGTGCAGCAGCAGCCGGTGTTCCGTTATAATTTACACTTGTATTTTGTCCGGTAGCAATGATGTGCCCATTAAAAGTAGGAGTACCTCCAATAGTAATAGACACATTGTCTGCATCAGCAAAAATCAGGCTGCTCATCGTTCCATTACCTGTATATCGTAATTCGTTGGTGCCTTTGTAAAAAATGGCAAGATGCCCGGCCGATCGTCCGGAGTTGATATTTGCATTTCCGAATTCAATACTCTCTTCCACGTAAAGGGTGAGTGTTCCATTTCCGATCACACTTAATCCACCACTTAAATCGATATTTTGAGCGTGCAGAATTACATCTTCGTCACCTATATCAATGGACGTATTGTTCGTGTTAAAGTTTTCAAATTTAAAGTTCTTGATATCGGCAGAGAAAAGTTGCTGTTTACTGCTATTTTCCTGTAAGGGCATGTAGTTGGTTGGAAAGTCGGGAAACACAGGGTCATGAAATTCAATTTTCTCCGGCATATTTATAATGTTTTCGCCAATAGAACTGTTAATTATGTCAGTATTGCCGGGTTCTAATGCATTGTTGTAAAATTGAAAGTTTCCGGTAATAGAACCATTCCGGTTAATTTTTAATGCATTATAAGGCTGGTTTACGCTTGCATCACCATCAATAGAACCATTACCTAAGTCAATCTCACTTTCAGCATGCACAGCCTGATCTATGATGGACGGATTCCAGGAACCGCTCCCGCCCATGAGTAAACCCACGTTTACAGCATATTCCGAATTCTCAAATCTGCCTATAGATTGCAGTACCAGCAGGCTGTCTCCCTGATTGATAGTTCGAATCATGTATGACCCATTTAGTTCATCCCATGTCTCAAAACTGTTTTGAGAAGGATAAGCATAGGTATCATCTGTGTTTGCAATGAAGTTGCTGTTCTCATTTTGGCGTATCTCATTAATAGCCAGCATAGTTGCACTCTGGGCGATATTCTGCGCCTGATTTTGACTGAAGCTCTGAACGGTTCTTACATTCGACTGTATAACCGCATTTCTCAGTGCGTATGAATACGTTATCATTGAAAAAATTAAAGCTGCTACCAATAAGAGAGAGTATTTCCCCATTTATGCCTCAAGACAAGTTTAAAGAAGTATAGAAGGGTATGGAGAAGCTTTTACCCGATCATGATTGCTTTCATTTTATACAATATAGATAAAAAAATATATTGGTATAATTAGTAATTATTAACAAAGTATACGTAATGCAGATCGGTATTATTAATCTTTTGTAGGATTTTATCATAAAATATGTACGATTCCGAATGCTATTCTCATCAAATTATTTCGGTTTTCCATTATGGTAATTCCCACTCCATGGAACTCTTCGGAACAAAGTGCGGCCTGTGTTCAGTAATATTTATCTAAATTCTTTGGGGCAGCCAGTCTCCTCAAAAGAAAAAAACAAGTCTGTGAATTATAAGTTGTCGGGTGTTGTCATATAACGGAAATTGAAATCCGGTAAAATCTCGGTGACATTAGAACATAATATAGCAGATGAGATTTCAATTCATCTGCCCTCAGTCAACCTGTTATCGTTAACCAATCCGGGGCCGGAAAATCATCAGTCTCACCCTTTTTGGTTCACAATTGGCATATTTGAATATCAGGCTGCCTATTTATTCAGTTCTAAAATTTGGGCACTTAACGCATCAACGCTAATTACCTCATCCAATCCAATCACCGTTTTGCTAATAACATCTGCAGCTTCAGAATACCCAGACAAAAACTCAGAAAACCGTTCCGTTTTGATCTGTTGCTGTTCATCTGATCCGTTCAGTATAACCATTACAGTCTCTTCATCATTATGTCTGAAATAGACATAGACATTGTTCTCGGGTATAAAGTGCGTGAGTTTCCCGTTATGAATCACCCCTTTATCTTTTCTCCATTCGGTTATGGTTTTCAGATAATTGAACACTTCGGGTATAGGCAGGTTGCGTTTTTCTCCAAGTTCCCGGCGCCCCTCCTCTGTGAATGCGTCTATCTCATGATGCGGCCAGCCACCGGGGAAGAGTCGCCGTTTATCGGGATCATTTGCACCACCCATTTTCATGATTTCAGTTCCGTAGTAGATTTGAGGAATCCCGCGAGTGGTGAGCAGCAGTGCCAGCCCCAGTTTATATTTGGCGGGATCTTCCCCTATGGATGTCATAAATCTTGTCAGGTCATGATTATCTACAAAAATTACATTCAGGAACGGATCTGTGTAGAGAAAATCCTGCCCAAGTGTGTAGTAGATCCGTGCAAGTCCTGTATCCCAGCCGGGGGCTTCGTTCAGTCCGCTCACAATCGCTCTGTAAAGCGGAAAATCGGTTACGCTCGGCAGATAAGAGTTGTATCCGCTCTGTGTGGGAAAATCGTACTGCCACCATGCCGTGGTAGCTACATTCTGCATCCACGCTTCGCCT
>SLJB01000029.1 GCA_007135335.1 Balneolaceae bacterium | reverse complement strand
ACGAAATTGAGGGGGCATCTCAACCTGCACAGTTACAGTTAATACCTGCTGGTTTCAATATTAATCCTGATAACTGAACTCTTCACTGAAAACCCCGGCCTTCAGGCCGGGGATTGCTTCCCCTGTGAAGGGACAAAATTGAAAAAAGAAACTCATCATCATCCCGGCAGAAATGTACTGGCGGTTTTTTTTGAGGTACCGGCAAGATACCCGGCAGTGGCTTAACTCCGGCAATACTTCATAGTGAATTTCTGTACACCGCTTCCACAACATAAACATAAGGTGCTTTACAGATCGAGTGCGAGCGCTATTGAGCCGCATCGGTGGATTTCCTGGAACAGTGCTATTCTTTAAAAACCCATGATACTCACCTTACCATTTTTCCGATGATGTAAGAAAGAATTCATATAAATCATGAATCATGCATCAAAAAAACTGGAGTATCTGTTTATTAAACTTTCTGTTGTTTATAACAGTTGCAATCGCAGCAAACACCATCAATGCGCAAAATATCAATGTGGAGGCCAGTTTTTATGGGGATGAGTGGGTGGATAGAAGAACTCCCATTTCGTTTAACCTGAGCAGGGAGTTAACATCTGAAGATGGACGAATAGCCCTCTGGATTGGAAACGATGATGTTACAGGGATCACACGCATTGAGGCAGGCAGAATAATCTATCCATCAGACCGGGTGTCGCTCCCATCCGGGAAACACAATGTGAAAATATTTCTGGTTTTAGAGGGCGACCAATGGAATGAGATTGCCCAATTTCCGCTGAATGTGAGAACTATTGGGGGAATCGAGGAGTTTTCGGCTACGCCCGGCCTTACTCTTACCAATAAAGGGCAGCTTGTTGAGCAGAAACAACCCGACATTCCGGAAAGTGAGCGGCCAACGTTTCAGGACATCACCGGGCAGATAAACTTCAAAGCCCTTGCTTTAAAAAATGACTGGCAGATTGATTTCGAAACACAGATTGTAGGCGTTTCATTTGAAAGGGAGGCACTGAGATTCCGTGATCTGGGTGAAGATGCACCAAGAATTGATCTTGCCCGGTACCAGGTAAATGCAACAAACCGTGGTGCGAAAATCACGGCCGGGCATCTTCGTCACGGCCAGCACCCGCATCTGCTTAATAATTTTCAGAGCCGCGGGCTGATGTACCGCCAGGAGATTGAAGATTTTCTTGATATCACCGTTGCCGGTACCTATGCGGGAAACGTGGTGGGTTGGAGTAACTTTGCCGGTTTTACTGATCCGGGTCACCGCATCATCAGTGGAACAGTGGGTTTTGATGCGATTGAAGATGCACCGGGCGTGCTTCGTCTGGAGGCAACGACGGTTTTTGGGGCAAGAGAACCGCGTAACTCATTCAACCAGGAGGCCATTCTTGATTCGGAAACAAGCAGAGGGGCCGGTCTGCGATTGCTGAGCACGATTTGGGACAGGCGCATCCGTTCTGAAGCCAGCGTAGCCCTGAGCAGTTTCAAAAACCCAAACGATCCCAACCTGAGCCGGGGTGAAAATCTGGTGCCCGTTTTTAGAGAAAATCGCATGGCATGGTATGGCGATATAAGCGCACAACTAATCAGGAACCTGGACTTTGTGCCTCAAATACCTCTAAACCTGAGAACAGGGTACAAGTTCACACGAATTGACCCGCTTTATGAGACGGTTGGCGTATTTGTTCGGGGTGATATCGAAGAACACCAGCTCAGTGCAACCACGAGTGCAGGCCCTCTCACTGTAAACTATCAGCACCGCCGAAATGAAGACAACCTTGATAACCTGCCATCTGTACTCAAAACCTTGTCGAGGCAGCACAATATACAGGTGCAGCTAAATACTTCATCTATCGTTGGCTATGACAGCTCAATCCCATCATGGATTTTACCGAATCTTAATTACAGCTATAATTATGTTCACCAGTTTGGGGCCGGTGTACCACCAGAGGGAGGTTTTGATGAATCGCATGTACCCGATCAAACAAATGATGTATACCAGTTTGCCACAGCCTGGCAGAATACCAAGTGGTCGTTTAGTTATCGGTTTCAACATTCATATCAGGATAATCGCCAGCCTGGCAGGGAAAACAACGACTTCATCAGAAATAACCATGTAGTAGCATTTCGAATTGCTCCAATTCGGCAAATTGATGTTGGCACAAACTTCAATTTTGATCTGAACAAAAACAGGGCAAACAATGAAACTGAAATTGCCCGCCGGCTTGGCTTCAATGTACAACTGAGGCCGGTGGATAGCCTCAACCTTAGAGGTTCCTATCAGCCTTCACGCCGGTTCGACAGGGCGGATACCCGCCTGCAAACCCAGACCCAAATAAGTGCAGAAGCAACCTGGAGATTTCGGTTTCTTACCTATTTGCAAAATCCGCCGGGTGCCAATCTTTATCTGAGATTTTCCCGACAGGAAACATTTCGGGTAGATCCATTCCGGGATGAACCCGACGAAAATATGATCTGGACACTTCAGTCAGGCATAACCTTAAACCTATTCTGATCATGAAACGACTCTATCCACTCTTTTTTTTATTTATAATCCTTGAACCGGTACATGGCCAGATAGCTGTTCATCCTACCGGGGTAAATGTAAATGCAAGCGGGTCTACGGTTGTCTTTCTCACTTACGGGAGCATTCAGGGTTACAGGCCGGTTGAGGCACTTTGGTGCGGTGAGTTGGAGAGTGCATTTCCACACGAAGGAACCCGATGCCGGCCCGGTACCATCTATGGGTCGCTTCCCTTAGCTTTCGATCAGTCCACCGAAAGCGGGGTGGGCGGCTTTACGGATATCATGTCTATTCCCTCATCGGTTGCCCGCCGTGCGTACCAGGAAGCGGCCCGTGGTGGTATTGGTACATTTTTCTATGTTCGCAGGTTTGAAAGCCTGACCGGCGGACCGGATGTTTTCGTAAATGTAACATGTCGCCTGGCAGGAGGGGGTGCTCGGGTGCCATTTGCGCTGACGGGAGTACAAATGGCTTTTGCTGATGATGTGCCTGTTTTGAGTATCATGAGGGGTGATCCGCTTCAGCCTTTTACTGCAGAAATACGTTATAATGGAACTGGGCAGCTTCAGGGCAGGTGGGAAGTGATGCGGCCCGGTGATGAGTTGCCGCTCATTGAAGACCTCCTAACCGAAGCAACCCTGCCTGCAGAAAGAAGAGGCCTGCAGCGCCGCTATCTTGAACTGGAACGGTTTAGTTATTTCCTGCCTCCATCCTCTGATTCATTCATCCTGCCGGGGCCTGATGTCTCTGATATTCCCTCCGATTTCGAAGGAATGTACATGATTCTGCTGCGTATTGAAGCTACAGATGATAAAGAGGGAGACAGCAGCCTCGATGCTGTAAATGCTGGTTTCGGGACCGTAAACAGCGGGGGTGTGGCCGGTTTCCCGATACCGCCACTGAGATACTTTGTTGGTAATATACCGGCAGGGATGGCAGCATCCACTACCGGAGCCATCAGGCCACTGTTTCCGGAGCCGGATACCGGCTGGTATCCGGGAGAATCGATTGACTTTAGTTGGACAGATGTACCCGGCGCGGCTATCTACCGGTTCGAACTGGAAGACCGTTACAGTACAGAACTTCTAACCGCATGGCTTGAACCTGGAATTTTTTCCTACCGCGCTCCGGGTTGGGTTTTTAACCAGACCCACAGCGATCAACTTAAATGGAGGGTTACCGCGCTGAATGAAAACGGAGTTCTGCTCAGCCGGACGGCATGGCGGATGCTGTTGAAAGAGTAGAAAAAGTAAGGATTTTTTGATCTATATCATGATTGGCATTACCGCTTAAAGAGTGCAGTTTCAGCACCCGGAAGACCCACTGCAGTCGCAGGAAGGTGAGGATGGTTACTCCAGCATGAGCCGTTTCAGAAAACCCTCTTTGATGTGCGGTTTGTCTAGTTTTTCTTCGGGGTGCTCGGTGTCGATGTGATCGAGCGGTATGGAAACCTCCTCTATCATGTCGAGCCCGAAACTGTTAAGGCCCACTCGTTTCACCGGATTATTTGTGAGCAGACGCAGTTTCCGGATGCCGAGGGCGTGCAGAATCTGTGCCCCCACACCATAATCTCTGGAGTCCATTTTTGCGCCTAAACGTGAGCGGATTTCATCTTTGGAGAGTCCATCATCCTGAAGTTTAATCGCAATAATCTGATCTGTAATGTTATACTCCTTGCTCATCTGATCCATATAGACCACAGCTCCTCTGCCTGATTTTTCAATCATTCTGAGGCACTGTTGAAGCACACCTGTTTTGTCACTTCGTTTGCTGCCGAATGTATCTGCAAGCAGGTTGGAAGAGTGAACACGCACCAAAACTGGATCGTCTTCAGTCCACTCCCCTTTGGTAAATGCAAGGTGATGTTCTCCGGTCAGTTTCTCTTCAAATACATGCAGATTAAAATCACCGAAAATAGTGGGCATATTCACACTCATGATATTTTTCACGAGTGATTCATGCTTCATACGGTAAGCAATCAGGTCTTTGATGGTGATCAGCTTCATGCCGAATTTTTTTGAAAGCTTGATCAGTTCCGGAAGACGTGCCATTTCGCCATCATCATGCATGATTTCACAGATAATTCCTGCAGGTGCACATCCGGCAAGCCTGGCAAGATCGATTGCAGCTTCTGTATGGCCTGCACGGCGTAATACACCACCATCCACACCGGTAAGGGGGAAAACGTGTCCGGGCCGCCTGAAATCGGAGGGTTTGGCATCCGGATTGATCAGTTCACGAATGGTATTGGAGCGATCGGGTGCTGAAATACCGGTGGTGGTGAGTAATTTGTGATCTACAGAGATGGTAAAAGCGGCTTCATCCGGGTCGGCCCCTTCTGAGACCATATAATCCAAGTCAAGTTCAATGGCGCGCCCGGCAGTAATGGGCACGCAAACAAGCCCGCGTCCGTGCATGACCATGGTATTGATGGCTTCCGGAGTTACTTTGTCGGCAGCCATCAGAAAATCCCCTTCATTTTCCCGGTCTTCATCATCCACAACGATGATCATTTTGCCTGCACGAATGTCGTCAATGGCTTCGGGAATAGTATTGAAGGAAAAATGTGGCATGCTATAAATGATTTTGCAGTATTAGAATCGGTAATTCCGGAATCGAAAAAATCCTAAATCACAAGCTCCAAATTCCAAACTTCTTGACAATGAATAATTATCTAAAATTTGAAATTCTCTGTTGTTCAAATTCTTTTTTTAGAAAAAACTACTTCTTTCCGGGATTAACGTCTGTTATAGAGCTTTTTTGAAAACGTGCTTTAACGCCGCTGTCGATTTCAAGGAGAACGGTGTCATCGTCAATGGTATTTACCACACCAATCATTCCGCCGCCTGTTACTACTTTATCACCTTTTTTCATCTCACCAACTTTTTGCTGAATCTCTTTTTGGCGTTTTGTTTGCGGGCGAATAATGAAGAAGTAAAAAACGAAAAAGATAGCTGCGAGAAAAAGCAGGTTAATCATCGCGCCGCCGCCATCACCATCGGGTGGGGCCAGAAGGAAAAAGGTTGTCAGAAATGTCATAAATAGAGTTTTTTGATTGTTTATTCAGCTAATCAAGATAGCGTATTCTTACAGATAGGGCAATCTGTTTTGTAAGGGAGATGGAGTCTGTTAATCGTAGATTCAGGCTTACTTACGTGTTAAAACATTTTTTAAAATGAAATATATGCGTTTTATCAGCGGGATTTTCACACCCCTACGATTTAAAAACAGGTGTAAATTCTTTCAGTGGCATGTCATTACCTGATGAGCCGTCGGCGGAGCGCTCGAGGGTCATCTCGTAGATTACCTTATCATTTCTGTAATACCTTTTTTGGTAGTAGAGAGGCTTGTTGCCGATGGTATAGGTCATTCTGTCGATCAGAAAAAGCGGGGAGCCGGCCTCTACAGCCAGCTCTTTGGCAAGGTACTCATCCGCTGCCACGGCCGACATCCGATAGCATCCTTTAATTACCGAAATGTCATAGTCGCGTTCAAGTACATCGTAAATGGTGGAGTTTGTCAATTCTTTTTCATCCAGTAACTGACCGTAAAAAATTGGAAGCCAGGTACTGTCGAATGCAATGGGATCGCCATTTCCTTTTCGAAGGCGATCGATCTGCAATACTTTATTACCCTGATCGATATGAAGTATTTCTGCGAGCCAATCGGGTGCATCAACGGTTGTAAACTGTTTAACTTCGGATGCAGGTTCAAGGCCGGCCTGCGACATATCTTCATTAAAATCCGTCAGTTTTACCAGATTTTGAGATAAACGCCCATCACTTACGAAAGATCCTAAGCCCTGGCAGCGATAGATAATGGCTTCGCTTTCAAGTGATTGCAAAGCCCGGCGAATGGTTACGCGGCTTACATCGAATTTTTTTGCAAGATCATTCTCAGATGGTAGTTTTTCCTCCGGTTTAAATGTGCCTTCATCAATCTGCCGGCGCAGCCATTGCGAAATTTGTGTGTGGCGTGGTACTCCTTCTTTTAACATCATATCGATTAATTTTTTGTTTAAATGTACACAATCCACATCTAAACATCAATACTTGTATTAACATGTAGGGCTTTGTATATTTAAAGAATAAAAGATAACAAAATCTAAAACCCATGAAGACCTTGCATACTGTATCAGGAAAAGATGTGAATGAAATGCAATCAAAGCCATTTAGCACTCATCATCAGTTTTTAATTGTTGGAGGCGGTTCAGCCGGAATAACCGTGGCTGCTCAGCTTCGTAAAAAGCTGGCAGACAATGATATTGCCATTATAGAGCCATCTGAGGTTCATTACTACCAGCCTATGTGGACATTTAATGCAGCCGGTGTATTTGAAAAGGAGAAGTCAAAAAGATTAATGAAGGATGTTATTCCAAAAAATGTGGCATGGATAAAAGACAGTGTTACCGTGTTCAATCCGGAAAATAACAGTGTTGAAACGGCAGACGGAAAACTGATTTCTTACGATTATTTAATTGTGGCACCCGGTATTCAGATAGACTGGGATAAAGTTGAAGGCCTTGCTGAAGGGCTCGGTACCAATGGTATTTGCAGTATCTACTCCTATAGAAATCTTGATTATGTGGAAGAGTGCATCAAAAATACCAAAACAGGTACAGCCCTGTTTACCCAGCCCAATACGAAGTTTAAATGCGGGGGCGCGCCACAGAAAATCATGTATCTGGCATCAGATACTTGGAAAAAGCGCGGAGATCTTGGCAACATCAATGTTCATTTTACTACGGCAGGTTCGGTGATATTCGGTGTAAAAGAGGTTGCAGATGCACTGGAACCGGTGGTTGAGCGCTATGGAGTGGAACCTAAATATTTACATAACCTGAAGGCCGTTAAAGCCGACGAGAAAATTGCTGTATACGATATATATAAAGATGGTAAGGTAGTAGATGAAGCCGAAATCAAATTTGAGATGCTGCATGTAACACCGCCGCAAAGCTCACCGGACTTTATTAAAAATAGTCCGCTGGCAGATGCTGAAGGGTGGGTGGATGTTCACAAACACACCCTTCAACACAATACGTATCCGAACATCTTTTCGTTGGGTGATGCTGGAAGCACTCCGAATGCCAAAACCGGAGCAGCTGTCCGGAAGCAATCGCGAGTGGTGACCGGTAATTTGATTTCACTTGTTAAGAGTGGCTCAATGAATGAGAGTCTCTCTTACGACGGATATGGTTCCTGCCCGCTGATTACCGGATTTGGAAAGCTGATTCTTGCTGAGTTTGATTACAACAACAAAATTACCCCCTCATTTCCGATTAATCAGATGAAAGAGCGCCGATCTATGTATCACATGAAGAAAGATTTACTGCCTATAATGTATTGGGAAGGAATGCTTAAAGGACGTGCATAAAAAATATTACTACTTGTATTGACAAGTAGTAACAATCTCTGTATATTTACTTCAGAAACAAAAACACAAAATGACTTTTAATCATGTTTGACATTTTATATCAACCCTGGCCCTGGTACGTGGCCGGCCCCATTATTGGGTTAACCGTACCCTTGTTATTGCTGCTGGGCGGCAAAATGTTTGGCGTATCTGCTAATCTTCGCCACGCATGTGCAGCCTGTAACTTCGGCAATGTAGAGTTCTTTAATTATGACTGGAAAACTGCCGGCAGGTGGAATATCACCTTTTTGGCAGGTTCTGTATTAGGCGGTTTTTTAGGCGGATATGTTTTTGCAAATCCGGAGCCGATTGCTCTTGCACAATCTACCATAGCGGATCTGCAGGCATGGGGAATTCAGGATTTTAACGGCCTGGTTCCGGATGATCTCTTTTCCTGGAGCTCACTTGGCACCTTACCGGGATTAATTGTTCTGATTGTTGGCGGATTCCTTGTTGGATTTGGTGCCCGTTATGCTGGCGGATGTACATCGGGGCATGCTATATCCGGCCTGTCTGATCTGCAGCTTGCTTCGTTAATTGCAGTTATCGGTTTCTTTATCGGCGGCTTGCTTATGACGTGGTTCATCTATCCAATCATCTTATCATAAACAGAGGAAAGCAATGAAATTTTCAGAATATCTTAAATATTTACTCATCGGCACGGCTTTTGGCTTTGTGCTGATGAAATCAGAAGTAGTATCCTGGTTCAGAATCCAGGAGATGTTTCGCTTTGATGCATTCCATATGTATGGAATTATCGGGCTGGCAGTAGTTGTAGGGATAATCTCAGTTCAGATTATTAAACGAAACAACATGAAAGATGCACAGGGAAATCCTATATCCATTCCCCCTAAAGATGCATCGCAGGTAAAACGGTACCTGATAGGCGGTTCAATGTTTGGTCTTGGATGGGCGCTTTTAGGTGCATGCCCCGGGCCGATGTTTGCGCTTCTCGGGAGCGGATTAACCATCATGATTATACCAATTCTTGCAGCACTTGCAGGTACTTATACCTATGGATTGCTTAGAGATAAGCTGCCTCATTAAACCAACAGAATATCAAAAATAAAACAAAACACTAAGGAGAAATAAACATGTATTTCAAACAATTCTTTGACGAAAAACTCGCTCAGTACGCTTATATGATTGGATGTCAGGCCAACGGAACAGCCGTTGTGATAGATCCGATGAGAGATATTGATCAGTACATTGATCATGCCGCAAAACAAAATCTTACAATTGTTGCGGCAACAGATACACACATTCATGCTGATTATATTTCAGGTCTGCGCGAATTTGCAGAACGGGGTGTGAAAGTATACGCATCAGACGAAGGCGATGCCGACTGGAAATACGAATGGCTTAAGAACAGCGATTACGATTATGAGTTCATGAATGATGGCGACTTTTTTAAAGTTGGAAATATTACCATTAAAGCATGGCACACGCCCGGGCACACACCAGAGCATCTCACATTTCTGATTACAGACGGAGCTGCTGCCGATGAGCCGATGGGAATGGCAACCGGTGACTTTGTATTCGTAGGTGATGTAGGTCGTCCCGATCTGCTCGAATCAGCAGCAGGACAGGAAAACGTGATGGAACCATCAGCCCGTACACTTTACAAAACCGTAGAGGAATTCAAAAAAATGCCGGAGTATATGCAGATCTGGCCGGGACACGGTGCCGGCAGTGCATGCGGAAAAGCACTGGGTGCTATACCCGAAACTACAGTTGGCTACGAATTGAGATACAACAACTCACTCAAGTCGGCCACGTCAGAAGATAGTTTCGTGAAGTTTATACTTGAAGGGCAGCCCGAGCCGCCTCTCTACTTCGCGAGAATGAAGAGGGATAATAAGATAGGTCCGGCACTTATTGGCGGCCTGCCACAGCCCAAAAGGCTCACGACTAAAGAACTGAAAGGCCTGGCCGGTAAAGAGAGCAGTGTTCTGCTTGATACAAGAGAAAGAAATGAGTATTCAGCCGGGCATATTCCGGGTTCATTGCTGTCTCCGCTAAACAAGCAGTTTAATACCGTAGCCGGATCGTACATCACTGAAGATGAAGACATTTATCTGGTTGTGAATGATCATCAGGTTGAAGAAGCCGTGCTTGATCTCTACAGAATTGGTCTCGACAGAGTTGTAGGGTATGTAACGCCGAGAGATCTGCTTATCTACAAAGAGCAGGGCGGTGAATTTGATACTCTTGAAACAGCCACATTTGAAGCAGTAACTGATCTGGGTGAAAATGAAGCTGTACTGGATGTTAGAAAGGCATCAGAGTTTAATGAGGCGAGCGTAAATGGTGCAATAAATATTGCGCATACACGCCTGCTCCCTAAAAAAGAGGAGTTACCGAGAGATAAAAAGCTGTACGTTCATTGCCAATCAGGCGGCCGATCAGCCGTAGCATCAGCTCTGTTGAAGAGAGCCGGATTTGATGTAGTACTGATAGAAGATGAATTCGAAAACTATAAAAACCTTCAAACAGCATAATCCCGTTTAATAAAAGCTGTAGTGCCGGCAATGTGAAAGTTGCCGGCTACTTTTAAACAGAGAGCAAACCAAACGGTAAACTTTCAACATTTTGCACAAATTTAACCGGTAAGCCAAAATGTTTAGAGATGCTCAGTGCTTACCCGATTATTAACCAATAAGAGAAGAACAGGTAATTTGTTCAGTATCATTGAAACCAATCACGCAACATATTAAACAGATTTTCCCGCTCATCACGGATCTGGGCAACTATAGCAAAGATAAATTCAGGGGAGATCTGAATACCGGTTTAACAGTGGGTATTATGCTGATTCCACAAGGAATGGCATACGCTCTGATTGCCGGTTTACCTCCGCAGTACGGGTTATATGCATCGGTTGTGCCGCTTATCATCTATGCATTTCTGGGCACTTCACGCCACATGGGTGTGGGTCCGGTTGCCCTGATTGCACTTTTGATAGCCTCGGCGGTTGCGCCTGTCTCTTCATCACCCGATGAGTACATAACACTCAGCATTTTACTTGCACTGATGGTGGGCACCATGCAGCTGATATTTGGCCTGCTGAGAATGGGATTTCTTGTGAACTTGCTTTCACATCCGGTTCTGTCGGGTTTTGTTTCTGCTGCTGCAATCATCATTGGCCTTAGCCAGCTTCATCATCTTTTGGGCGTTGATTCGGTTACCGGTGGCCTTCACGAAATCGTTTATGGAATAGCCACCCAGGCAGGGAATATTCAACTCTATTCAGCGGCTATTGGCGCAGTGGCAATTGGATTAATTGTAATTGCTAAAAAGAAAATACCGGGTGTTCCGGGTGCCGTTCTGGCGGTAGCAGCAGGTATTGTGTTTATTTTTGTTACAAATCTTCATGAGGCGGGCGTGGTTGTGGTTGGAGAAATATCGAAAGGGTTACCTGCATTATCAGTCCCTGTTATTGAATGGCAAACCATGGTACAGCTCATGCCGATGGCTTTAGCCATTTCATTAGTAGCCTTTATGGAGGCTATTGCTGTAGCGAAGGCAGTGCAGCAAAAATCAAAAGAGTATAAAATAGATGCAAATAAAGAACTCGTAGCTTTAGGTTCCGCAAATATCGGGGGGGCATTTTTCCAGTCGTTTCCCGTTACAGGGAGTTTTTCAAGAACAGCCATTAACTATGAAACCGGAGCCAAAACAGGCCTGGCCGGTATTATCAGTGCCGCGGTTGTAGCTTTAACACTGGTCTTTCTTACGCCTCTGTTTTACTATTTGCCGAATGCAGTGTTGGGAGCCATTATAATTGTTGCGGTATTCGGGCTTATAGATTATGCGGAAATAAAGCGCCTCTGGAAAATTGGCCATTATGATCGATACATGCTGCTTGCAACTTTTGCAGGTACGCTGTTTATCGGAATAAAAGAGGGTATTCTATTGGGTGTAAGCCTGTCGGTAATCATGTTGCTCTATCGATCAGCCCGCCCGAATCATGTTGTGATAGGGCGCATTCCGGGAAC
Source organism: Balneolaceae bacterium (assembly GCA_007135335.1). Classification (GTDB taxonomy): domain Bacteria; phylum Bacteroidota; class Rhodothermia; order Balneolales; family Balneolaceae; genus Rhodohalobacter. The sequence goes on along the minus strand of SLJB01000029.1, from coordinate 992 downwards.
ATCGATCTACAGAAATGTACATCGCTACAAAACAGAAGATGAGCCCGATGTGCTGGTATTCCGGTTCGATTCGCCTCTTCATTTTGCAAATGCGGAATATTTCCGGGCAAAAGTAAATGAATTGATTGATGAAAAACCCGAAACAACCTGCATGGTGCTCGACCTCAACGGTGTTAATGAAATAGATTCTACCGGCCTGGATGAACTATTCGAGACCATAAAAGATCTCAATGAGAAAAAGATATCTGTAAAACTGGCTGAGGTAAAATCACCGGTGCGTGATTTAATTAAAAGCGGTTCTTCTGCCGATGAAAACTGGACATTTTACATGAGAATTGAAGATGCGGTATTAGCCTTCAGTGACCATGAAGAAAATGGCAGTAAAACTGAATACACAATTCATCTTGATACGAAATAAGGAGTAATACGCGGATGGAAACAGAAATTATTATTGTATTGGCAATCACGGCGTTTACCATATTTATGCTGGTTACCGAAAAGGTACGCATAGATGTAACAGCCATTATTACCATGCTGGCACTGAGCTGGAGCGGTATTTTAACCAGCAGCGAAGCGCTGTCTGGATTTTCGAGTAATGCGGTGGTAGCAATGATCGCTGTGATGATTCTGGGAGAGGGCGTGGCCCGAACCGGGATGATGTCTCGCTTTTCAAAATGGTTGCTGAAACGGGTTGGCACCAAAAAAACAACCGTTCTCGGCTCATTGTCCCTTTCTGTTGGAACGCTTTCCGGAGTAATTCAAAATATCGGTGCGGCTGCCCTGTTCCTTCCGAGTATTATTGATATTGCAAGACGAATTCGGGTATCTGCCTCAGAACTTATCATGCCGATCGGCTTTATGGCCATTATCGGGGGAACGTTAACCATGGTGGGTTCCGGCCACCTGATTCTTACCAATGATCTTTTGGAAGCCGCAAATCTTGAGCCCTATGGCTTGTTTGCAGTAACCCCTGTGGGTGTAGCACTTGTGGT
>SLJB01000132.1 GCA_007135335.1 Balneolaceae bacterium | reverse complement strand
ATCGGCGATGGCGGATTTCAGATGACCATACAGGAGCTCGGAACCATAAGCCGCTACAATCTCGATGTGAAGATCATCGTGCTCAACAACAGTTTTCTCGGTATGGTGCGGCAGTGGCAGCAGCTCTTTTTTGAGAAGCGCTACTCCTTCACCGAAATGCAAAATCCCGACTTTGGCTTGATCGCACAGGGCTATGGCATTCCCTTTATGAGAATCACTGAGCGCTCCGAATTGCTGCCGTTCATGCAGGATTTTATTTCCCGTAAAGGGCCTGTACTCCTCGAGGTGGTGGTGGAGAAAGAAGAAAACGTATTTCCCATGGTGGCCACCGGGGCTTCTGTATCCGAAATCAGACTGGAATGAAGACCGAAGAACAATACACGCTTTCCGTACTCACGGAAGATCGGGCCGGGCTGCTGAACAATATCACCCTGATATTCAGCCGACGCAAAATCAACCTGAGCAGCCTCAATGTATCGGGTACCGAGGTGCCCGGAATCAGCCGCTTTACCATCGTGGCCGAATGCAGCCGTGAAAAGGCCGATAAGGTCTGCGCACAGATCCGAAAGCTGGTGGATGTGGCGGGTGCTTTTGTTTACGAAGACCATGAGATTTATTTTCAGGAAATCGCCCTCTACAAGATACCGACCAGCGCCGTGCTGAACGGGCAAAATCTGGAAAACCTGGTGCGCAACAATGGAGCGCGGATTCTCTGTGTAGAAGCCCAGCACACCATCATCGAAAAAACGGGTCACAAGGAGGAAACCCATGCCTTGTACCAACTTTTGGAACCTTTTGGCCTGCTCGAATTTGTGCGCAGCGGGCGTGTGGCCGTGTCCAAATCACTGCGCCGCACAGAAGCTTATATCAAAGAGCTGGAAGAGAGTAGCAGCAATGCCCTCAGCATCAAAAATTACTGAATCAAAACGAATCAAACACAAGAAGCATTATGGCAATGATCAACTTTGGTGGCACTGATGAACAGGTGGTCACCCGCGAAGAATATCCCCTCGAAAAGGCACGTGAAATCATGAAAGACGAAACCATCGCCGTGATCGGCTATGGGGTGCAGGGGCCCGGGCAGGCACTCAACCTCCGTGACAATGGCTTCAATGTGATTGTGGGGCAGCGCAAGGGCGGACGCTCCTGGGAGAAAGCCCTGGCCGATGGCTGGAAAGAAGGGGAGACCCTCTTTGATATTGAGGCTGCCCTGGAGCGCGGCACGGTAATCCAATACCTGCTCTCCGATGCCGGGCAGATCGAAAAATGGCCCCTTGTACAGTCTAAGCTCAAGCCCGGTGATGCGCTTTACTTCTCGCATGGATTTGCGGTGACCTACGCCGACCAAACGGGCATCGTACCGCCCGCACATGTGGATGTAATCCTTGTGGCCCCTAAAGGTTCGGGCACCTCCTTGCGCCGCCTTTTTGTGGCTGGAAAAGGACTGAACAGCAGCTTTGCAGTGCATCAGGACTATACCGGAAAGGCAAGGGAGCGTGTGATCGCTCTTGGCATTGGTGTGGGCTCGGGATACCTCTTCGAGACCGACTTCAAGAAAGAAGTGTACAGCGACCTCACAGGTGAGCGTGGCAGCCTGATGGGTGCCATTCAGGGGCTCTTTGCCGCGCAATACGACCTGCTGCGCCGACGTGGCCACTCGCCGAGTGAGGCTTTCAATGAAACGGTGGAAGAAGCCACACAGTCGCTCTACCCCCTTGTGGCCGAAAACGGCATGGACTGGATGTACGCCAACTGTTCTACCACCGCACAACGCGGTGCCCTGGACTGGTGGAAGAAATTTCGCGATGCCGTGACACCCGTCATGGAGGAGCTCTACGACAGCGTGGCCTCGGGCGAGGAGGCGCGCATCACCATCGAGGCCAATAAGAAGGAAACGTACCGCGAAGGGCTCGAGAAGGAGCTCGACGAGCTGCGCAATTCGGAGCTGTGGCGGACGGGGGCTGTGGTGCGTAAGCTGAGGCCTGAGAATAAGTAAGGCCTGCTGAAAAGCGGATATAATATTTATTATTAGGATATTAAAGTCTGCAACAAGATGCAAACTGCACGTGTTTTGTACGGCTCGGCCTCAAACCCGCGCTTTGTGCATCTCAATCTTCGCCTAATCAGCTGCGCACCGTCTGCTTCGCCGTCTGCAAATGCAGTATGTCAATACAGCTGCGTTTTGACGGCTCACAGCCGGCACACAACTGATTTTTTCAGCAGACACTAAGTAGAGTCTGTCCATACAGTCGCATTTTTGTCTGAAAAAAAACTCGATTTTTTCAAAATTGGGATCGGGATGGCCCGATTATGATTTGACTCAGATCTCCGGAGCCCTTTTTTGATTTTCTCGCTGATTTGGCCGATTTTCCGGTCTTTTTTGTGCCGATCGGGCATAGCTTACCCTTGGTTGACACTTGATGGGCAGCAATCAGGCTAATTTTTGCAACCTCGATGCGAGGATCGAAGTCATCACCCTTATATTGTACCCGATGGTACTCCAAAGGACTTTGGCTTGAAAGTGCGCCCATCCTTTCCAGTTACACCGTGCTATTTTGAAGCCTCGCTTAAGGTTTGATATGTTTGCTTCGATTCCGCTTCTCCATTTTTTTAGCCTGGTTTCCATGTTTTTGCTGCTAGTGTAGCTCTTTAGGCTGCCAACGACTTTATTGAAAACTATGTTGCTGATTCCTTCAGATTGGGCATATTCAACATTGGCCTTGGAAGCGTATGAGCCGTCTGCGGCTACGTCGCGCGGTACAGCAGCGTAGTTTTGTTTCACTTTGTTTATGCTGCAGGTGTACAGCTTACTATCTGAGGGATTGCCTCGCGGAATTTCGCAGGTCAATATCAAATTGGCTTTTCCTGTAGTCAGGTTTACTTTGTGGCCAAACTCAACATTTCTACCGCCTTTGACGATGATATCGGTATGCAACTCATAGATGGAGAATATTTTATCCGAACTTTTCACTGTTTCTCCCTTTATTTCCTTTCTAAGCGTCATTTGGTAAACCTGATGCATCAAAGGAAGAAGGCGCTCCAGCTGTATGATTAAGCCCATTGAACGAAGAGAGCTACAGTGGCTTTTTTTTTCACTGCATTGCTCACTTGGTTAATGCATTTGGTGAAGGTAATAAGCTGTTTTCTAAAGAGGAAATGGATGACTTTTTTGTTTATAGAAACTTTGTCTATGCGACACCTAATGAAGGGTTTTTGAAAAAAACACTGGGGCATTTATCATTTATGATTTCATCAGTTATTTTCAGTCTTAAGCCTACTGGTAAGGCTGATGTGGTAATAGTCAGCTCCCCAACTTTTTTTTCTATTTTTTCTGCACTTGTATATAAGTTTTTTAAGCGGGCACCTTTGGTTATAGATATTCGTGACCTGTGGCCTGCGGCAATAATAGAGCTTGGAGTATTACGTAACAGGTTGATAATTAAAATATT
>SLJB01000140.1 GCA_007135335.1 Balneolaceae bacterium | reverse complement strand
CCACCATTTTCAGGTTTACGATAAATGCCCGGTGCGTTCTGAGAAGAAATGGATACTCAGCCAGCTGCTCCTCCACACTGCTGATGGAACAGCGAATAACTTCTTTGCGGATTTCATTTTCACGGTGCAGATAAAAATTCACATAATTTCCTTCTGATTCGGCATAGAGAAATTCTGACGGCGAAAAACTCAGCTCCTCTTTTTTAAGTGGAGAATTGAGCGTGATGAGTTTTTCATTTGCGCTATGTCTCTCAAACTCCGGCCCATGTTCAGAGTGTGTTAATTTAGTTTGAAACAGCTGGTTGAGGTTAACAGCTGTGAACAGGTAAAGAGGAATTCCTGCAATCAAAAATGTGCCTATGAATGAACCGGCCAGGGTTTCCGTATTCCAGCGGTCAGCCGGTTCTTCGATCAGAAATGCCATAAAATAAACTGCTGTTCCCATCGCCAAAACAACCAGGAAAATTGCGAAAAGCTCTTTGAGAAAGTTCCATTCATCCGAATTTGAAAAAAAACGCGTTCTCTTCATCAAAAATATTGCAAGTAAAGCAGCAATCCCCACGCCTGCACAATATGCGGCCATCGTCATTTCATAACTCAAAAAATATCCCGGATGGGTCTGCGCCGGCCGGTAGATCATCACAAACACAAAATTGAACAACGCAATAACCGTGGCACCGGCTACAGGTTTCTTCAGAAGAACATTCTGAGGAAATGGTTTTATGAATCGGGTTGGTAATTCCTTGAACATCAGATGATTTGCTGCAATTGCACTTTTGAATTCTATTAATCCTGCTCCTTAAAAGTAGTAAAAACCATACAGATCTCTTATAGTTGCTGAGATGGCTCATCAGAACAACATCATGCAGATTCATTGATTTCGAATGATTCCGTTCGGAATTAAGGTTACTTTTAAGACATACAAAATTTCAATCTTGATTACTATACGTACATGGGTCAATCCATTCAACAGCGTTATCGCGAAATATTAAACCGAATTGATGCAGCTTGTAAACATGCGGGCAGGAATTCCTCAGAAATTGTGCTGGTAGCCGTTAGCAAAACCAAGCCGGATGAAGATGTGCTGGATCTGATAGAGACAGGGCACCTGCACTTCGGGGAAAACCGGGCCAAACCACTTGAAGAGCGCATGGAAACCATTAAAAATGAAGAAGTGCAGTGGCATTTTATCGGCAATCTTCAGACCAACAAAATTAAATACATGGCCCATAGAGTGAACTGGATCCAGAGCATCCACAAGAAAAAAGCCTTAAAAGAGGTGGAGAAACGGGCTGCCGAAGAGGGGCGGATCATCAACGTACTGATACAGGTAAACATCAGCGCTGAAGATCAGAAAAGCGGGTGCGATCCGGAAGAGCTTGAAGGAATTCTCACCTATGCACAGAACCTGAAACACACCCGGGTACAGGGTTTGATGGGAATGGCAACCTTTACAGATGATGCTGAAAAAGTACGTCCTGAATTTATATTGCTGCGGGAATTGCGGGATAAACACAACCATCTGAATGGCGGCGCAGTTGATCTGAAGCACCTCTCCATGGGAATGACCAACGATCTGGAGGTGGCCATTGAGGAAGGGGCCACGATGGTAAGAGTGGGAACAGCCATTTTTGGTGAGCGGAGTTATTGACATCTAACTTCATAAATTTTTGGAGAATGATGCAACTCTTATACCCGGGCGCCGGTACTTTGGAGCAGGATGATTCTCTCGAATTAAAACCTCCTGTTATGGAAACAAACTGCCCGGGAAAGAATCATGGAGCTGCCTGCTTTCGCTGAGGGATGACACACCCGGAAATAAAGCTTGCTGTTGCGCATGTTCAGCCTCAGAATTATCCGTAACTATTGATGAATCCGGACGTTATAAAATCATGCACTTTTCATCAATTTTTATATCTTATCGGTATAACGAAATTCTTTGTATATGTCTTCAATAATCTGGGTTTTAATTCCGCTGGTGGCTATTATCGGCGCCTATTTTATCGACTATCAGAAAAACAAGCTGAAGTGGCAGGCTAAAAACAGCGAAAACGACAAGGAGCTGGTCGAGGTAAAAGAGATGATGCATCAGATGAAAAAACGCATTGAAAATCTTGAAGCAATTGTGGTTGATGATATGCACAATGGTACCGATACCTTTTCGATGTGGGATGAAGAGGAGATTCTGAAACGAAAGAATGAGCGTACCGTAGCAAAGAAAGCAAAGTCTAAAGGTGAATAACGATGGATCTGTTTCATATCATAAATTCGATGGAACCCTGGATGATCCCTATTATTGTGATGATCTTTGTTACGCTGATTGTTGCAATAACAACTACAGGCGGTGTCATTAAGGCCAAACTAAAGCAAAACTCATCGGCCACAGATTTGAGTCAAAACAAGGAATTTCTGGAGGCTTTGCGTGAATTCAAGGAAACCATGGAACGCCGGGTGGCAAACCTGGAAGCCATTGTAACGCATGATGAATTGCCTGTAAAACGCTCAGAAAAACAATCCATTCAGAAAACCGGGTCTGCCAATCCAATAACAGATATTGAAATGGATGATTTTCAGGATGAAAATCGTGTTGAATCCGGCAACAGTAAACTAAAAAACATGCTGAACCAATAACCGGAACAGCAGAATAATTAAAAAAACAGACTCCCATGGGTGAAGATATCTTAGTAGTAGCAATTGTTTTCGGTACAGTATTATCGATTGTATTTCTGGGTATTATCGGCAGTATCATTAAAGCGTGGATTAAACGAGGATCCGGCGGCAACCTTAGTGAAAACAAAGAGTTTTTAGCTGCTCTGAGAGAGTTTAAAGAGAAGACCGAGCAGCGCCTCGAAAACATTGAGGCCATTGTTTCAGAAGATGCACCGCGAAAAGTTGCCTCATCTCAAAAAAAGAAGGAAACCAAACAGCCAAAAAGTTCTTTAGAGATAGAGATTGATGAAGAGCCGGAAAACGAATCAACAAAGCAGGGCAGTTCACTGAAAAATATGCTGAACAACTAAACTGCCGTTTTCTTTTCAGCAGATTTCATCAATAAATTTGCAAACAACCCCGTTCATTGAATCAGCTTTTAGTAAATTACCCCGTATGAAATTAACAGCCCTTGAAATTAAACAGCAGCAATTCGAAAAATCACTTCGCGGTTACGATCCCGCGGAAGTTCACTCTTTCCTGAATCTCGTTGCCAGCGAGTGGGAGCACGTTTCCGGTAAAGTACGCGAACTGGAAGCGCAGGTGGATAAAATGAACGACAAGCTGAAGCATTACGAGCGCGTAGAAGAGGCTCTGCACGAAACCCTGCAGACGGCAAAAAGCTCTGCCGAAGAGCGCCTGTCTGGAGCCCGAAAAGAGGCTGAAAATATCCGGAAAGAAGCCGAATTGCAGGCTGAGTCCATCATCCGGGATGCCCATGCACAGCGCCGCGAAATGAGGCAGCATATTATTCAGCTTATCGATAAGCGCAGTGAAATTGTTCGAAGCATCAGCTCGTACCTGGAAAATGCAAAAAAGGGACTTGATCAGTTCAGTACACAGGATGAAAATCTGTTCACTGTACCTGAGCTGCAGGAAACACCGGCTAAGAAAACAGCTCCGCCTGAAGAGCCAAAAAAGGCAGGTACACCTCCTGCCGGAACTGATACTATTGATGACATACTCGACGAAATAGACTAACCGATTTTTTTTAACATTATGCAACACATCGACAGTGTAGAAACATTTCGCCAAAAGCGTGACGAAGCTCTTCAATACATCCGCTCAAAAACAGATGCGCGGCCAAACTATATGCTGATACTCGGCACAGGGCTTGGCCAGCTGGCAGACGAGATGGAAATAGACACCGAAATTCCATACGACAGCATCCCACATTTTCCGGTTTCAACGGTTGAAAGCCATGCCGGCAAGCTGCTGTTCGGCACACTGGGCGGAAAAGAGGTGGTAGCTATGCAGGGCCGTTTTCACTATTACGAAGGGTATACCATGCAGGAAATTGTCTTTCCCGTGCGGGTTTTAAAATCAAACGGTGTCGATACACTCTTTGTGAGCAACGCCTGCGGCGGTATGAACCCAAACCATAAGCGCGGAGATATCATGCTGATTTGCGATCATATCAACATGCTGGGAGATAATCCGCTTATCGGCCCCAATGATGATGATCTGGGCCCGCGCTTTCCTGATATGAGTGATCCCTACACCGAACGCCTGCGGGAGATTGCACAAACGGTTGCTCTGGAAGAGGCCATTGCCATGCATCAGGGTGTGTATGTGGCGCTGAGCGGCCCCATGCTTGAAACCAAATCTGAGTATCGATTTCTGCGCCTCCTTGGTGCCGACGTTGTGGGTATGAGTACCGTACCCGAAGTTATTGCCGCCGTACACATGGGAATGGATGTGCTTGGTATCTCTGTAATTACAGATGAATGTTTCCCCGATTCGCTGGAGCCTGTAAATATGGAAGACATTTTGAATGCCGCAGCAATGGCCGAACCAAAGATGACAAAAGTGATCATCCGCGTTCTTGAGAAGCTTTAAAAAGCATTCTTCATTAAGGCTGTATTTCCATTCAGAAAGATCGTATTTTTAGCTTGTAATTAAATACGAAATTTATTTACATAGAATAACCATTAATTTATTTAGCACATCACTGAATGAGCTTAGACGGTTTTGACGAAGGCCCCATCTGGAACGAGCATCAATGGGAGTCTCACCTTGACGAAATCGAAAAACGCAGCGAGCAGCTTCGCCGCTTCATTACCTCAGACCCTAAAGGAAATACTCCGCGCTGGATTACTCTTCTCCGGGAGAGCCTTGATGAGCTGGATGCTGTAGAGGCGTTCATCGAAGAGGAACTGCTGCTGGATGAAGCCTACTTCCCGGAGGATGAAGATGACTGGGAGGATGACGAAGATGAATTTGAGGATGATGATTTCTTTTTCAGAAATTCTATCTACCCGATGGATTCATACGACGAAGAGGAGGACGATGACGACGATGATTTCGACTACGGTGAGGACTGGAAAGAACTCAGCGACGATTTTACACTCTCTGATTACGGCTCCATCGAAAATCTTGATGTGTATAAAGATGCCCGTGCTTACGCCGTTGATGTACTGAAATGGGCCGAAAATATTCCCCCGCACCTTCAAACCAAGCAGGTGCACGAATTTATCATCAATGTGCTGAAAATTAGCGCGAAACTTGCGGGCGGCTACTCCTTCGGGTTTGAGCAGGATGTTTTAGGCGGCAACATAGCCTATACAAAAAAAGCGCTGTACAGTGCCAATAGTGCGCTGACCTATCTGCAGAATATGAAGAAGGAGCCTTTTATTGTGCCTTCCATTTATGCTAAACTGCACGGCAGGCTTTTTGAAATCAGGAATGATATTGGTGTTTATGTGCAGGAGATGCGCGACCGGTTTCAGCTCGGGTTTGAGTAAGTATATTTAAACTTCTCAAGATATAATCTGCTCCAGATCTCCCTTTGCGTTACTCCGCGCACTTTCCTGTCCCGGTATGGGTTGCGTAGGGGACGGTTTTATCAGTTTTTTGAGTTTGGCAAGGATCTATTCATACACCCAAACCCCGAAGGTTTAACCGCCAAGGGCGCTAAGAATCGCCAAGGTTTTTTTGGTATGGTGAGATAAGATCACCCGGGTCTCTTCTCTTTTCAGGTTCTCTCGGTGTTTATATTACCGATCAACTCTTTGAGTACCGACAAAAGCTGTTCAACTTCCTTCAGATGAGTCCGCGAGGATAAAATTGCCGCACGTAAGAAGAAACGGCCGTCAATTTCTGTGGTGGAAAAGAAAACACGGCCATCCTCAAGAATCCGTTTGTGCAGTGTTTTGTTCAGGTTATCATTCACTGTTTCATCTTTATCAGCGGCCCAGCGGAATAGCACCACGCTTAGCTGTGGTTTAGGTCCGGTAATAATATCGTTCAACTCATTCAATCTGTCCCACAGATATTCGGCCAGCAGCAGTTTCTCTTCAAGTGCAGCTCTGAATGCAGCCACTCCGTGTATCTTTAACGGCAGCCACATCCGCACCGCCCTGAAATGTTTGCTGAGTTCAGGTGAGATTTCAGCCGGTGAATACATCCCCGAATCAATGCGGGTATCGTTCATATAGCTTGCTTCAAAACGGTGAGGCCATGCAAGCGTTTCCACATCTCTTACAAGCAGCACTCCTGTTCCGTAGGGCAAAAACAGACCTTTGTGAGGATCTGCAACCAGCGAGTGGCACTCTTCAATACCGGATAGTAACTTCTTGCCTTGTTCGGTAAGCATAAAAAATCCGCCATAAGCCGCATCCACATGAAACCATAAACCATATTTTTTTGAGATCGCAGATATTTCCGATAGCGGATCTACAGCACCCGTATCTGTTGAGCCGGCAGATGCTACAATCAGCCATGGCATTAGCCCTTCATTTTGATCTCCCGCAATTGCCTCATCAAGTTTATCCGGCATCATTCTGAACTGCTCATCCATGGGGATATAGCGTTTCACACACTCAGCCATACCGGCAATATTAAGTGCCCGCGCTACACAGTGGTGGGTTTGCCCGGTTATATAAACAACGGCTTTGGAATAGTGAGCCGCTTTCAGTTTTGCGTGATCCCGGGCTGTAACGATTGCAGTTAGATTTGCATGACTGCCTCCCGAAGACAGGTATCCGCCTGAACTTTCAGGAAATCCGAACAATTCCGCAAGCCACCTAACCAAGCGTGTTTCGAGTGCAACGGCTCCGGGAGAAGAGGAGTAGACTCCGGCATATCGGTTTGTGATGGCGGCAAGATAATCACCAACAGCAGAAACGGAGAGTCCGCCACCCGGTATGTACCCGAAATGCCTGCCCGATGTAAGGTTCAGGCCCGGTGGTACCACCTGATCACGAAAAACTCTGATCGCTTCATCAGGCAGAACCCCTGTTTCTGATATTGCATCATCAAGGAGTTTATTTACATCCGTTTTGTTAAATGAAGTGTAAGCGGGTGCGTCCGGCTGTTGGTCTAGAAAATCATTACTGTATTGCAGTGCGAGTGTTTGTAATGCTTCTCTTTCATGCAGTGAGGGATCAAGTTCACGGCTCTGTTTCTCAAGTTGCGCTAATCGTTTTTCCATGTAAAGCAGGCTGTCTGATCGTCTGTTTCTGAATCCTATTTATTTCCCCTGAATATCGGCAAAATTTTGGGCATCTTTCAGAGATCAATAGATTTGGAAGTTAAATGCTCAACTCAAACAGTTTGCTCATGATTCGAACTCTTCCAACACGAACTTTCTGCTCAGCATCTTTTTTTGTTCTCATCAGCTTTATTTTGATAGCTTTTGCCAAGCCGGATGCAAAATCTGCAGATAATAATCAGCTTCTATCTAATCAGACAGTTACTGAATATAAAATCATCGGGTATGTGGCCGGATGGAGACAGGGCTGGACCACCGCCGACATCGATGCCCGAAAACTCACCCACATCAATTACGCTTTTGCGGATATTGCCGATGGCAGGGTAACGGAACTCAATGAAAACGATGCCCATAATTTCAGGGTGCTCGATTCACTAAAAATCGAAAATCCCAATCTGAAAATTCTTATTTCGGTTGGCGGCTGGACCCGATCCACCTATTTTTCCGATGCCGCTCTCACAGAGGAATCGCGACAAATATTTGCCGAAAGTGCTGTTGATTTTATGTTGAGGCACAATCTCGACGGAGTGGATCTTGACTGGGAATACCCCGGCCACCCCGGTGCCGGTAATGTGTACCGAAAAGCGGACAAGCAGAATTTCACAAAAATGCTGCGTGAACTGCGCCGGCAGTTAGATCTGCAGGGCCGGCTCGATGGCCGCGAAGAAAATCCCTATCTGCTCACCATCGCCACGGGCGCAAGCCGGGGTTTCCTTAACAATACCGAGATGCATCTTGCACATCAATACCTCGATTTCATCAATGTAATGACTTACGATTACCACACCGGTGGTTCTCCCGTTGCCGGTCACCACGCCAATCTTTTTCCCAATCAAAGTGTGCACTTTACGGGACCTTCTGCTGATCAGTCCATTCAGTGGCATATTGATGCGGGCATTCCATCCAAAAAGCTGGTACTCGGTGTGGCATTCTACGGGCGCTACTGGACCGGCGTTCGCCGCGACAATTACGGGCTTTATCAATACGCACCGGGAAGTGACCGTGGAACCTACCGGTTTGATGAGCTTCGTGACAATTATATCAACCAAAATGGTTTTACCCGCTATTGGGATGAGGAGGCCAAAGCCCCATTTCTCTGGAATCCTGATGAACAAAAGCTCATCTCATATGATGATGAAGAGTCGGTTCGCTACAAAAGCCATTACATCAAAACTCGCGGACTTGGAGGCGCCATGTTTTGGGAGTACAGCAATAATTTTGGCCTGGAACTTCTGGATACTCTTTATAATGAGTTGATCTTAAATGATTAAGTTGTGTACAATTTATTACTCTTTAAATCACTAATACGTTTTTATGGATATCATCACTGAACCGGCTGAATATGTTTTTGCAGGCAATGAGGTTTGGCGGATTGTTGTACTTATCGTTGTTATTGCCTTCTCACTTTTTCTCGGCAGAATATTCAAATTTGTACTGAACCGCCTCAAACCAAAACTGGAAGCCCGGAAACAAAGCCTTTTGGCTATTGCATCAGAAGCCGCCTCAATGTCCGTAACTTTTCTGTTCTTCGCCTTTGGTCTGAGGATTGCCTTCTCATTCCTGATTATACCGGACGGTTTCCAAAGCCTGCTTTTCACTACACTGTCGCTTCTAATTGTGCTGGCAATCGGTCATTTTGTATATCGCCAGGTTGATGTGATTGATATTTGGCTCAAAGGCTTCTCAAAAGACGACTCCGCCAATATCGACACCATGCTCATCCCGATTGTGGGTAAATCCATTCGGGTAGCCGTTGTAATCCTGGTAATACTGCAGGCAGCTCAAATAATGAGCGATCAGCCCATAACCAGTATTCTTGCAGGTATTGGTATCGGTGGTCTCGCTTTAGGCCTTGCTGCACAGGATACCATCCGGAATTTCTTTGGTTCACTGATGATTTTCGCCGACAAACCATTCAATGTGGGCGAGCTCATTAATCTCGAAGATAAACTTGGTGTTGTAACCGAAGTGGGAGTGCGAACTACGAAAATACGTACTCTTGACGGACACATGCTCACCGTTCCAAATGGCAACCTGGCCAATATGACCATCCATAATATCGGCAAAAGACAATTCATCCGGCGAGTTTTTGATGTAACCATCACCTTCGATACGCCTCCTGAGAAAGTGGATCAAGCCGTTGAAATTCTCAAAGAGATCCTCAAAAATCATGAAGGAATGAATGAAGAGATGCCGGCGAGGGTATTCTTTGATGATCTGAATGCCGACTCGCTAAACCTGAAAGTATTCTACTGGTTTCATCCGCCCGATTACTGGGAATATATGACGTTTACGGAGTGGGTAAACCGGGAAATATTCCGCCGTTTTAATGAAGAGGGAATTGATTTTGCATTCCCAACTCAAACCATCCATCTTGCCGGCGATAAAAAACGGCCTCTTGATCTTGGAATCAAAGAACAGCGAAAGAATAATTCATAACAGGTTCGTTCATCCCAATATTATCGCAGATTCCAGATCAGTATTATTCCCTTTGTGTTTCTCCGTGTTCTTGTTGGTTTCATAAGTATGTTGAGTTTTATAAGGATCTCTTCACATACCTTAGCCCAGAGGATTAACCGCCAAGTGCACTAAGAATCTCCAAGGGATATATGGAAATAAATCCCTTCTGTGCAAAATATATGAGGGGAGTTAAAGGAGTCTGCAACCCAGATTGCCATCAGTTTTTTTCTCGCAGAGTTTCGCTTAATTGTGCAGTTAAACCTGCAAGTCTCTGCGGATTCATCTGCGTAACTCTGCGAGAAAAAAGATACAAACTCGTTGTACCTATCTGTTGAACTCAGAATGATTTAGTTTGTGGATGCCCCGCTGATGGTATCGCCAAAAAAGAGAGCGTTGGCAAAAAGTTTGTTTTTGCCATACCAGAACGCACGGAAATTGGGATTGTCAATGAAACTGATAATACGCCCGCTGCCATAACCACTCACAAACGCCGAAGGAGTGTCTGCCACCATTTCGAGGTTTTCATTAGAGATATAGCCGCTTGCCAATGGATCATCTGTGATATAAAGAGGGTTGGCATATGGATTTTCAGGCTTCTCCAGAAAGTTAGTGCTGTTCCTGAATATGTGGATGTCGCTTCGTTTATATCCGTACCCAAGAGGGTGTGTTATGTCAATGCGGCCGTTAAAGATGGACCCGCCAATCACCTGGGCTCCGCGTGTAGCCTGCATATCCGCGTATGGCAGGTGCTGAGCCTGATGGGTTTCTGCACGCTCTTTCTGATTGAGTGAGATCATATCCTGGTTTATCGCCCAGTTTACGGCACTTCGCTGTACGATCAATACACCACCCTGACGCACCCAGCGTTTCAGATCAGAAACCGCGCCATCGCTCAGATCGTTATAGTTACCTTGTGTCATGATGATGCGGTTATACCTGCTCAGATCTGCATTCCCTAACCGGTGCTTGTCAATAATTGTGAGCGGAATACGATATCGCTGATCCATCTGATGCCAGATTTCACCTACTTCCAGATTACTGACTCCGGGTCCCGCTAAAATGGCCACACTTGGCTTTTCAAGGTTATTCATGCTCGGGCTGCCGAGATCCACGCCCGCTGCTGCAAGACCACGTGAGATGCTGTAGATATGTACACCATCCTCTTCGGCTGCTCGCTGAAGGGTTTCATAGATGCGGTCTTCATCCACATCCTGAATGCCGAGTGATACCAGAATTGAGCCAAACCCAAACTCCTTGGTGCCGTCTGCGGTCATAACCGCAGTTGGCCGGGACGCTACTTTCGTCCGAACTCCCAGATTCTGCAATCTGTACAAGGTTCTTGGCGCATAATACTCATCCCATTCAAACATGTAAGCGTAGCTGCTTTGTCCGCCAACCAGTTCCCCGGCCGGCAGTTGTGGATCAACAATTAAATCACCTAACAGATTTTGGTTAAACTGACCTGATGTAAGCTCGGTATACGGCATATTGAATGCATAGGGGAGAGTCCATGTAGAAATATCGTAGAACAAGCTGTCGGGAAATTCGATGCGCGTTTCAAACATCGCTTCGATAAATTTGTACTCGGTTTGCTCTGTGGGTATCACAATGGCACCGCCTTGTTTGAACTCTTTCCCATCCACTTCAAGATCGCGGGCCAGTTCGTACATCTCCACGTTATGGTGGCTCAGCAAATCGGCAAGGTGGAAGTTTCGTCCGGCATCATTATAATCGCCCACCACAATGGCCCGGGTCTGTACATTGGATGCTTCATTTTGCATATCCCGGTAGAAGCTTCGTCTGTATTCGTGCAGTTCTGTTCGGAGGGCAACGGATGCATCAACCGTAGATAGTGATGTTAAGAACTGGTTGCGGATAGTAAAAGGAAACTCAACCACACCGTGCACACTCTCCTGTGCATGGCCGCGGGAACTCGCCTGTTCAAACAGAATACCAATGGTACCGAAAACATCGGGGTAGGTAGAGCCTTTACCGTAATAAAAATCATCGAATGACTCTTTGGTGTAGTAGAGCGCCTGAACATCATCGAGTGCATCCGCGTGGAATTCAGCAATGGCCGCTGTTAAGTCCTGGTTGATCTGCGGGGTGAGCGGATGTGTTCTGTCCGGAATTCCCGGCTGGAAAAAATAGGTAGCGTTTGTGCCCATTTCATGATGGTCTGTGAGAACGTTCGGACGCCATTTATGGAACATGTTGATCCGCCCGCGGCTTTCTGGGTGCACTACAGGCATCCAGTCGCGATTCAGGTCGAACCAGTAGTGGTTGGTGCGTCCGTTTGGCCAAACTTCGCTGAACTCGCGCGATGCGGGATCGGTAACCGTGGTGGCACTTTTGTGCATATTCACCCAGGTGGCGAAGCGGTTCAGGCCATCCGGGTTGAGAGAGGGGTCAATCAGAACTATGGCATTATTCAGAATTTCATCGATTTTGCTGCCCTCTGCTGCAGAAAAATAGTACGCCGACAACAGTGATGAGTTGGACCCACTCGGCTCGTTTCCATGCACACTGTTTCCGAGGTTCACAATTACAGGCATGGTTTCAAGATCCAGGTTGCCTGAGCCGGCGGGATCAGTCAATGCGTGATGATTCTCCATGATCCTGTCCAGGTTCACATGATTTTCAGGCGTTGTAATAGCAAGCAGTAAAAGCGGCCGGCCTTCATATGTCCGAGCATATTCATGAATGGTTACCCTGTCTGATGCCTCAGCAACCGCATACATATACTGCACAAGCTTATCGTGCGTAATGTGCCACTCACCCACTTCATGGCCAATCACCTCAGCCGGGGTTGGGATAGCGGGGTTATAGGTTACATCACCGGGCAGATAATCATGCAGTGTGGTCTGCGAAATCGCAGAGAGTGGAAATAGAAGTATCAGCAGAAACAGTTTTATCAATTTCATCATGGAAAAGAGAGTTTATGACATTCAGTTTTTTTCAATCAGGTTTATAGTAAAGAAAAGCCCTGATACTGCACAAGTTTTATTGAATTCTTTTACAGAATGGAGGAGGGGGGGATGAAAGCTGGTGCTCTTCCACAAGAAACAGGCATGATGGAAATTAAAGTATTCACCTTAAACTAAACTGTTAGACTATTCTACAGAGAGCACCAGTTCCCACAAATCACTCCAAACCCGTTCCCGGATGGTATCTGCAAATTCTTCAAACTCTTCCTGATCCAGCTCCGGGTGAATGTCAGCCATCACTTCAGGTGAGAAGCCAAACTCAATCTGTTCCAGCCTGCTGTAATAATCGGCGGTGATGAAATTGTACTGAACAGCAGAACCGGTCGGGAAAATTAGTCTGTAAAAATTCCATCCGTCCATTTTGCCTTCATCTGCCTGGTATTGATGCAGAGGTGCGGCAATTTGGCTTTCCAGATCGTAGTAGTCGTCCAGGCGATCGGGTTGTACGGTCATGAAATTTGCATTTTTGTATCGGCTGGGCTGCTCAGT
>SLJB01000201.1 GCA_007135335.1 Balneolaceae bacterium | reverse complement strand
TGGTTATACTCAAAAAATAACGGCGATATCAACTTGAACTCTATCCTTTGCCTCTGCCCGTTTCAGCCTGAATCCCGATGCTTTTTAGTCCTGAGTCATGAGATTACATCTGCTTTTGTGTTGTAATTCCAGACCAGAATGCATTTCCGCACTGTTGCGTCCCGACAGTTCGGGATGTCAGCGTCGGCGGGAGATGTGAGTTGACAATGGCAGTGGGCATCAACAATTTGACCTCGAAATAGAAAGATGTTTAGACTTCACTCTGCGAAAACTGAACCCTTTCCACCGCTGTAAAATCCAGTGGGTGCTGCCAGATTGAATGCAGGAGATTCGGGTAACGGGTGCACTTCCCATCAGAAGGTTCTGATTAACCGACTACTTACCAATTTACTGTTCAATTACTCGGTTAGAAGTGCCATCTATTGAAGACGAGCGGTAGAAGAATCCCGATACCATATACAGCACCATAAAAAATCCGTTCACGCCCGGTGCCGCAACTAATGAACTCTATGGCAGATACTGCAATCCTGTTAACAAGGCTGAAATTGCGGTTATTGTCATGCCAATGGCCATGATAAACATCACCCCTTCCATTCGTTCCGGACAAAATCGGACGATGAATCCACTGATAATACCAACGGCCATAACCCCGAAATATATCAGGTTAAACGCATGCCTTTCCGAACCGATGATACCCACGGCAAGGTTTACCCAAATCAGGAACAGGCCGGTGAAGAGGGCAAATCCGTTAGCAATACTAAATAAAATTATACTAACGGTTCCGGCTGTTAATTTGCGAGTGCCCAGAATGCCGGAAAAGCCGCTTCCGAACTAAAGAAAACCGGCCACAATGATCAGAACAGGAACGGCTCCCGGTTTACCCTCCATGAAAATCTTATAAATCACCAGGGCTATGCCAAACAAAATAATCAGTGACGGAATCATCCCGTGGATAATTGAATTTCTTGTTATTGATTACTTCTATCCGGCAGAACACATTTTTCAGAATCTCTGCAATAGTGGCAGCAGACTCATTATCAGAATCGACTTGCAATGGTCAATGATCATTTAGTCATATACACCCCAAATATTGTCCGGGGCAGCACTTTAATCTGATGATGATGTTGTAAGAAGAATCGCGGGGTTTGGACATAAAGTGATGAATTCCCGTCAACACTTTGTTGCTTTTATTGTCAATAACATATCAGGCGATATATATATGTACCGTGACCGGGTGGGGGTGTTCGATATTCACACGCAAATTTGTACTCATCAAATAATCATTTGGAGAGAACTACGCGGAAATGTATCTGTTTTGCGGATAAAAGGATGAGGGCGATCGTGAAGATTATAAAAGTACCATGGGCCTGCCGGGCCCATAGTACTTTCCCACTTTTTTT
The DNA here is from genome assembly GCA_007135335.1 of Balneolaceae bacterium. GTDB lineage: Bacteria > Bacteroidota > Rhodothermia > Balneolales > Balneolaceae > Rhodohalobacter. The sequence goes on along the minus strand of SLJB01000201.1, from coordinate 2,076 downwards.
GATTTTTTTCCAGCTTAACCTTTATCTACAAATCGCTTGGTTTACGTTGTCACAGACTCGGTATTTACAAGATCTGCCTCTTGTAACAAGTGCGATTGGTCCATTAATCAGTTACCAATCAACTTCTCATAATCCTCTACGGATCCATTATCGAGGCAGCATTCTATGATTCTCTTACCAAGATCGTCCAGATCCGGAGTATTAAATTGCTCCAGCATTCTGCGGAAGAATTCAAGCAAAATTTCAGCACCGGCATCATATCCTTCCTCTTGTACTTCTCTCTGCAGTTCAACCTGCAGCATCCATGGCGGAATGGTACGGCCTTCAAACGTCATGAATTTCAGGGCATATCCCAATACGTTACATCTGGCAGGCAAAATCTGCTCCGAAGTAAAATTCGCATTTCCTTTTCTGGCTACATAATCCCGTACAACCCATTGCGACATAAAACCCACTTTCCAGGCACCTATGTTCTGATTGGGGGTTAGTATATATTGAACCTTCGGTGTTTTCACAATTTGATCTAAGAGAAGATTGGCTTGTTTTACCTTTTTACCGGTAGCAAACGGCCAGTAACTGCCAACCCCCTCACTGCTGATTCCCTCGGTTTGAATAATACTTGGATTTGCGTGGCCACGCGGGGCTACTAAACGCCATAACCAGGCAAGGGCCGGAGGCAATACATGCATAAGGCCTACAATACCGTAGTTGGGCTCTTCAGCAGTACAGGGCGGAGTACGCAACCCGATGCTTCTGATATCAATACTTACCGGTTCTGAGACAATTTTTGGCACAATATCCCGGGGTAAAATAACCCTCGGATTGGGGCATGGCACACCGGGCTCATCATATACATGGTCCCAAATCATAGCCCGGCCTCCCGGTACTGATTCGATATTCAGGAAAAGCAGCGGCTTTGGCGGAACAGCCGTTAATTTTTCCAAACCGGGATCTGTACCATACTCTTTAATATGATCCACACGAACAAACCAGCCATCTTCAGCATCTTCCAGCCACAATTTTCCGTCGTTCTGTTGCAATGACGGATGGCAAAGGGCCATATCGTCGGCAACCGGTAATAAATCACAGGTTTGTGATAGCTCTAAGTACCGTTTATCATCTTTATATAGATTATCTCCCAATAATAACCGGCCATCTGTCATTCTGTGAGGCTGCTGCAGCATTTCGCTTTTACCGCCACCGCTGGCCCCTTCATGCATAAACGTAACCACATTATCGTAAGGTGTTTTAACCAATACAGCTGAACAGTGGGCCGTTACCCATCCTTCAGACTCTCCCTGGCCAATCAACATTCCATATACACCTTTTTTGGCACTGGGCCCCGGATATAGATTGTAGCTGAACATTTCATAATTATCGGGCTGCCTGTTGTGAACAACCACCTGCTTACCCTCAAAATGTGTATGCCTGAATGGCGGTGCAGTATAGATAAAAGCAGTGGGTGTAAAATCTTCAGCCACTTCATCCGGATTGATAATACCCTGTAAAAGCGCAAGACCCAGGCCAAAGAAACCTGCATTGGCAGGAATAACGGCTGCTGTTTTATAGCCCATACCGGCTTTACCCGCGTGAAAGAAAAATATGGCCAGGTCCTGTTTTTTCAACCAATCAAAAGTCTCCTTGCGCAACTCTTTAAAATCATAGTCGAAACGGCTTTCAAATGTTGATTTATCAGTAGGAAAATCATCTGCAATGACCATACATCTGGGATCTCTCCGCCGCATATACGCTTCTTTATAATTAGCAGCGATTCCATTTTTTACTCTGTGGACAATCGCTTCTTCTTTTCTCTCTCCATCAGGCAGGTCATAAAAAACTTCATGCGACATGCCATCTTCTCCACCCACAGAGAGATTCACAAGGTCGTTAACATTTTTAGCAACCGTAACACTGCGGGCTTCATTAATTAGCTCCGCAAACTCAGAGGGAAGTTCAAAATTAAAAACAGGTTTTTTTGATCTATTCATAATGTAAAATTTTTTAAAAAGTGTAATTATCACAGCCTTTAAGATAGCATATTTCTAATGCATGGTAAAACATTTATGTAAATAATTT
>SLJB01000203.1 GCA_007135335.1 Balneolaceae bacterium | reverse complement strand
CGGAAAAGCTCCATATTCGCCATCCAAACCTCTTCCCGTAAATCTTGTAGTGCACCCATAATGGTTTCTGTGAAATGTGATTACATCATGAAAACTAAACTTTGTTTGTTCCCTCCATAGCGGCCTCTTCTCTGGTCATCAGGTAGATAGCAATAAACGCAATCAGCATACCTGCAAGGATAACCGGATGAGGCAGTACGGCATATATAATAAGTGAAAGAATAACCGTAACAACCGGGGCTGATGCGTTCATCAGCGGTACTACAATGATCGCTTTACCATAGCGGATGGCCAGGGCGAAGAATAAAAACCCTATGGCATTTAAACTCTGGATGGCTGCCGCAGAATACATCCCATTGAGCCCCCAGTTGATATCTGCACTGAAATCTGTCATCATCAGTGCAAAAGGTATCAGAATGATCGAACACGCCATTGTGTAAAAAACAATGCTCTCAGCTTTCATACTGCCTGTTTTGCTTACACTGCTGCCGTGCTTAATCACAAATGCCTGTGTTCCCCACATCGCCGAAATCAAAATTGCAATCAGCAGCCAAACACTGCCTTCGCTTCCATTACTTCCCGGTTCCTGGTAAGACAGCATCAGAATAGCGCAGAGTGCCAAAAAAATACCAATCCATGCCAGCCGGCTCGCTCTTTCTTTAATAATCAATACAGAAAGTATAATGGTAATGGCTGGATTCAGTGAGATGATGGGGAAAAAAAGGTAAGCCGGGGTAAAGTTCAGCGCCTGAAACAGAATCAGCTGCCCTCCACATCCCAGAAAACCTGCCGTCATCCCATAGAATATGGCACTCTTGTTAAAATCGAGCTGCCAGTTATTTCTGCTGAGTGCATAAATAGTAACAGGAATCAGAGTCATTGACCAGACCACATAGGATAGTGTGGCCGGGAACCCGGACTGTTCGGGAAATTCTATTAAGGAACCCCATACGCCCCATAGCACGGTTACACTAAGTGCATAAAACAGCCATGGTTTCACAATTGGTTTAGTCATCGGGTAGTTATTTGATTTTGTTGAATGGAGATTTTCCCTTTCTATTTCTTAGTAGCCGAGTTCTTCCGGAAGGAAAATCGGCTTATTTGATACCCATTTGCCGCGGGTAAAATCCGGAAATGAAACAGCCGAACCGCCATTTGCAATAGACTGTTCCGATAATGCCACAATCGCAGCGCTGCTGGCTGCATCATACACATCAATAGGCGGATTGATATTCCGTTTCACGGATTCGATAAATGCGTTCCGGATAAAGAAATCTTTACCGCCATGGCCTGAACCACGAGCTTCCTCTTCGTGTCGTTTCCATACGGATGAATCAAATTCATCCTGATACGGCTGAAATGCATCCCAGCGGTGATCGGGTGATCTGCCTTCTATATAAATACGATCGGCTTCAAGCTGCCATAAACCGTTGGTTCCCTGCACTCTGAATGCTTTATTATTATCAGCACGCGGCAGGGTTGTATCGTGAATAATGATTACAGTCTCGCCATTTGCCGTAGTTAGTGTTGCAGTAACAATATCCCCTTTTTTAAAATCGGCATCCCGATAAGGGTGATTTTCACCTCCGTGCTTTTTCACGTAGTTGGTTAACCCCTTCGCCTTACTTGCCGCTGCTGAAAGACTCAGGTACTGATTTCCTCGATGGATATTCAGCCAGTGGCCCACAGCCCCGGTTCCATGATCAGGGTAGAGCAATGCATTGCGTTTTAAGTTGTGCTGTGTGCGCCAGTTTGAAGCACGAGCTCGTCCGTCATGTGGGCCAAACTCAGCATCATCCCTGAAAAGCACTCCATACAGATTGTGCTGATAACCACATTGTGCGTGAACCAGCTCACCAAACAGACCCTCACGAACCATGTTAAGCACAGCCATTACATCGCGTTGGTAGCATGTATTTTTCAGAGGCATAAGCGGCACACCGGTCTCTTCGTAGGTATTCACAAGATCCCAGCAGCCTTCAATTGAAATTGCGGCAGGGATTTCAAGGGCAACATACTTGCCTGCCCGCATGGCAGCAACACTCTGTTCTACGTGATATTCCCATGGTGTACTGATTACCACAGCATCCAAATCATCCCGTTCCACAAGTTTCTTGTACGCATCCGCTCCGTCTGTGTAGAGCTCGGCCCGCCCTTTGCCGGCATCGTGCACTAATTGCTGAGCCCGTGCAGCGTTTTCCGGATCCAAATCGCAAATGGCAGGTACCTGAATATCATCTCTGTTCAAGATTCCTCTGAGATGCCCCGTTCCCCTCGATCCTGTACCAATAAATCCAACCCGTACAAAACGGTCATCTTTTTTGGAGGCGATGTTGAACGATTTAATTGGGAGGGCAAAACCTGCCGCAGAAGCTGAGGACGCTTTAATAAAATCTTTTCTATTCACTTGTTTATACCTTTTTTTATTTGTTATTGCTAAAATCAAGCCATCCCGGAAACCCTGATTAATGGGTAATTCAAACGGTTCGACAAATCTGAAAAACTAAAGTCTGAATCCAGCACCTTGTATGCAGTATAATTCAACACAGTCATTATGTGTTAAGGACAGCATATAAAAACCTGGCTTGATCAGTTTAGTAAAAAAATGAAACTTAATAAATTATTTTTTGTTATCTATTTGCAAGATCAACCTGTGTTGTCAAAGATTTTACATCTCTCATATCTCAAAATCAGATTCCAGTCAGTCAAATCGCACTTACGTTTCTGCTCTGAGCTTATATGTAAATCATTCGAGATTCAGATACCTAAGTACTACCATTCAGAGTATATTGAGAGTGTAAAATCATTTATTTATAAAAAAAGTGCTTATATATCATTTAGACATACATCGGTTCACCTTAATTAAAACCTGAAGGCATCTGAAGCATACAGTTTTTTTATTCTTATTATTTATTGTGTTTTTTATTTCGTTTGGTTTTTTTTAGATTAAATTTTATTTAGAAACGACAAATCATTTAGACTTGACAACGAGAATCAGCATACCGTTATTAAATTCAGATTCTCGGAGCTAACTACTATTACAGATATGGACATAGAAAAAAATCTCAATTCAGTACACACAAAGAAAGAAATTGAAGGCCAGCCCGATCTTTGGGTCAAAACCATTCAATTATTAAAAGAAAACGAGTCTATAAAATCGTTTTTATGTCCGCTGCTTGAGAAGTCGCATTTAAATATCATTTTAACAGGTGCAGGAAGTTCCTCCTTTATAGGTGAAAGTGTGCAGCATCTTTTTCATATGAAAACCGGCATTAATGTGAATGCCATCTCAACAACCACACTTGTAACTCATTTCAAAGAGTTTGTGGATCCTGAAGTACCTCTTCTTTTAATTTCATTTGCAAGATCAGGAAACAGCCCTGAAAGTAATGCCGCGGTTGATATTGCAGAAAATCTCTGTAAAGAAGTTCATCATATTGCCATTACGTGCAATGAAGATGGCGAACTGGCACACAGAATAAATGATCTACACAACGGCCTAACGATTGTGCTTCCGCCTGAATCTGAAGATTTGGGATTAGCAATGACGGGAAGTTTCACCTCTATGATACTAACCGCTACATATTTAACAGAATACAACAAACAAAACAGACAGGCAGTGTTGATTGATCAGATTGCTGATTCTGCACGATCTGTGGTCAGTAGCTGCAGTGCAAGGCTAAAAGAAATTTCATTCAGTTATTTCGACAGAATTGTATTTTTGGGATCAGGCCCTCTTGAGGGAATTGCAAAAGAATCCCATCTAAAAGTACAGGAACTCACCGATGGTAAGGTTGTCGGTAAATTTGATTCTTTTCTTGGCTTCCGGCATGGCCCCAAAGCTGTGGTTAATGAAAATACAGTTTTAGTTTTTTTATTCTCTACAGATGAGAGTGTATTCAGGTACGAAAAAGATCTTGCCTGTCAGATTCTGGATGATGGAGTTGCTAAACACTGTATTGGTGTATTTTGCGATGAAGATCAAGCAAATGGACTGGATCTGGATCAGAAGATCATCTTCAAACTTGACGAAGAATCTCAAAAATCAGCATATAAAACAATTTTATACGTATTACCTGCACAGATTATGGGATATTACAAATCCCTTAGCCTTGGTCTTAACCCCGACTCTCCCTCCGAGAATAATGCTATTTCAAGAGTAGTTAAAGGCGTTACTATTTACAATTAACTGGTAGCGCTTTTGTATAAGTATAACTTTAACAGACATATAAAACATATTAAATGGGAACTCCCGCTTTAAAAAAAATTATCACAGCATTCATTGAAAATAAAAAATTAAAAAAAACCCTTTTTGCAGTTTGCCCAAACTCTGAAGCCGTAACAAGAGCGGCCCTTCAGGCAGCAAAGGAGGCGAATGCCCCTATGTTATTTGCAGCCACATTAAACCAGGTTGACCGTGATGGCGGATACACCGGATTGACACCAAAAGAACTGACCGGCTTTATCTCCGATTACTCAGAAAAAATTGGGCTTCAGTCGCCCGTTTATACCTGCCTCGATCATGGCGGCCCTTGGCTGAAAGACAAACATTCCACCGAAAAGTACAGCTTTGAAAAATCGATGTCTGAAGTAAAAATAACCCTCGAGGCCTGTATTGATGCCGGTTATGCATTGCTTCACATCGACCCGACTGTAGATATTCGCCTGGGAAATGATGAACCCATCCCAATTGATCTCGTGGTTGAGCGTACGCTCGATATGATTGAGCACGCCGAAAATTACAGGCGTTCAAATAACTACCCTCCAATCAGTTATGAGGTGGGTACCGAAGAAGTGCATGGCGGCCTGGCCAATATGGAAAGTTTTGATCAATTCCTTGAAGGGCTTGATAAAGGCCTGAAAGAGAAAGGAATTGAAGATAGCTGGCCCTGTTTCGTGGTTGGCAAAGTGGGTACAGACCTTCATACCACAGAATTTGATCCCGATGTTGCAGCCAACCTCACAAGCCATGTAAAAGAGTACGGTGCGCTCATCAAAGGCCACTACTCAGATTATGTTGACAATCCCGAAGATTATCCCCTTAGCGGAATGGGTGGTGCAAACGTAGGTCCTGAGTTTACGGAAGAGGAGTTCATCGCCCTGATGGAACTGGTAGAACTTGAGAACAAAATTGGCAAAGAATCCGGCTTAAAAGAAGCTCTGAAAAATGCAGTGATTAACAGCAACAGATGGCAAAAATGGCTGACCAAAGATGAAAAAGGGAAAGATTTTGACGAACTCGAGGAAAAACGCCAGCTATGGATTATGCGAACCTGCAGCCGCTACATCTGGACCAATTCCAATGTAGCTGAAGCCAGAGAGAAGTTGTATCGAAACCTTGATGGAATTCGCGACGCAGATGCATTTGTAATCTGGCATCTGAAGAAGTCCATCATGCAGTATTTCCACAGTTTTAACCTGATAAATTTTAATGCCGAACATCCTGAGTTGATCTCCTGATGATAAAAACCGCAGTATAATGGGTAAAGATAAAACATTTGATGTACTGGTGGTCGGCGATTTAAACGTCGACCTGATTATGAACAAAATCAACAAGATGCCTCAAATTGGCGAGGAGCAACGCGCCGATGAAATGGATCTTGTGATGGGCGGCTCAACCGCTATTTTCGCTTGTAACATTGCTAAACTCGGCTCCAGAACGGAGTTCATGTCGAAACTCGGTGATGATTCGTTTGGTAAATTTCTGTTGAAAGAGATGGAATCGCACAACGTTGGGATTAAATCCATCATTACAGATCCATCCCTTCGCACAGGGGCTACCATTATTTTTATTTTGAATAACGACCGGATGATGGTTACCTATCCCGGCTCGATGGAGCATCTTGCCATGAATGAGATTTCAGATGACATTTTAGGCTCTGCAAGGCATATCCACACATCAGCTATCTTTTTCCAGCCCCTTCTTAAAGACGGGCTTGCCGAACTGTTCAAACGAGCCAAAAAAATGGGGCTAACCACTTCAATGGATACCCAATGGGACCCTGAAGAAGTTTGGGATCTTGACCTTAAAAACGTACTCCCGAATCTCGATTTCTTTCTGCCAAACGAGGATGAATTTATCCGCCTTGCAGGACAGCCTGACCTCGAAAGTGCCCTCAAATCACTTGAACATCATAATACTTGTTTTGTGATTAAGCGTGGAGCGAAGGGTGCGCTCATGGTTCATCATAAGAAACGAACAGAGATTACTGCAGCACCCATCACTAAAATTGTGGATACCATTGGTGCGGGGGATAGTTTTAATGCCGGGTTTATTCATGCCTATCTCAATGGAAAAGAGCTCGAAACCTGCCTTGAAGAGGGAAACCGAACAGCGGCCGTATCAACCACAGCTGCCGGTGGTGTTGATGGGATTATAAGTTATGAACAGGTAGCAGAAAAAGCCGCAGAGATGCGAAGGCTCAGGAATTAATTGTCCTAACACATTTGTGATATGAAATTACAGGAATGGCTTAGCGAACTTGAGAAAACAGAATCCGCCATTCTTGCTACAAATTTCTACAATTTTGAAACTCTTACCGGTGTTGTGCAGGCTGCAGCTGAATCCGGTTCAGAAATTATCCTTCAAACGAGCCCTTCCACCATTCAATATTTAGGGATTGATATGGCCGTTTCCATGGCCAGGGCTGCCCTTCGTGAATATAACGTTCAGGGCTGGTTGCATCTCGATCACGCAGAATCTATCAATCTGATTAAAAACTGCCTGGATGCCGGTTACGACTCCGTGATGATTGATACCAGCGATAAATCTTTTTTCGAAAATGTGGCCATCACCTCTGAGGTAACCAAATTGGCACGGAAGTATGGTGCCTGTGTGGAAGCCGAACTTGGATATGTGGCAAAACTGGGGCAAAGACAGGATAATGCGGGTTTAACTGATCCCGATGAAGCCAAAGAATTTCAAGAAGAAACAGGGGTAGATTCCCTTGCTGTTGCCATCGGATCTGCGCACGGATTCTACAAAAAAGAGCCCAAACTGGATCTCGAAAGATTAAAGAAAATTCACCAGATAACCGACTGTTCCCTTGTACTTCATGGCGGCTCGGGCATACCAAATGAGCAGCTTCAGGCCGGAATTAAAAATGGCATTCGAAAAATTAATCTCGCTACAGAAATTAAAGACACTTTTATGACAACTCTTCAGCAGCAGCTGAAAAACAGTAGCGAGATCGATTTGAGAAAAGTATTCCCCCCGGCCACGGATGCCGTAAAGATGCTGGTAAAATCAAAAATTGAAATAATTAAAGCTGTTTGAAAAAGCTATGATATCTGCATCACCCTATATCATTTTTAAAACTGTGCTCTTATGACAGAGAAAGAGAAAATGATTGGAGGTGAACTCTATGATTCCAGAGACACTGAACTCCTGAATCGCTATTCTACTGTGCGCAAACTGCTGCACTCGTTCAATCATGAACAATTAACTGAGCAGGACGAAAAGAAAAAACTATTGGGGAAACTTTTCGGATCTATGGGTGAAAATGTTTGGATTGAAGCCCCTTTTTTCTGCGATTATGGTGAACAGATTCACATTGGGAAGAATGTGTTTATAAACTATAACTGTGTATTTCTCGACAGCAATACCATCCGTATTGATGACAATACTCTGATTGGTCCGGCTGTGCAAATTTATACAGCCACACATCCGTTGAAGGCGGATGCTCGAATCACATCCGGGGGAAACGGCACCCGTTACCTTACTAAATCAAAAGCAGTTCACGTCAAAAATAATTGCTGGATTGGCGGTGGTGTAATGGTAATGCCGGGTGTTACCATCGGAGAAAATAGTACCATTGGGGCAGGCAGCGTGGTTACGAAATCTGTTCCCGCCAACTGTTTTGCAGCCGGTAATCCGTGCAATGTTATAAAAGAACTTTGAAATCTCATTGATGAACTCTGCTACCATACCAAGAACCTCATAACTACTAAATCAAACCATGCTCTTTTAAATGAAAGCGCATTATTTGAAACTCCATTTGAATCGTAACTAATAAAACTCAACAATCATGAAATCAAAACTTTGGCTGATCTTTGCACTTATTACCACCACATTCTGGGGCGTATGGGGTGCTTTTATTCATATAACCGAGGAAGCAGGCTTCCCGGCCACTCTAGGCTATGTGGTATGGTCGTTAACCATGATTCCCCCCGCTCTCATTGCACTAAAACTGGTAAACTGGAAAATTGATTACGATTTAAAATCGATAGGCTTTGGTGCTGCTATCGGGTTTCTTGGTGCAGGCGGCCAGTTAATTCTGTTTCATGGATTAGGTATTGGCCCGGCTTACATTATATTCCCGATTATCGCACTCTCTCCTGTTGTTACTGTTTCACTATCACTGATGATTCTCAAAGAACGGACAAATATTAAAGGCTGGATCGGTATTGCCCTTGCGTTGATCGCTATTCCGCTGCTCTCTTATCAGCCCGCTGATAGCTCCGCCGTTGACGGTTACCTGTGGCTGATTCTCGCACTCGGTGTATTTTTTGCATGGGGAATACAGGGCTTTTTCATGAAATTTGCCAACGAAACCATGAGCGCAGAAAGTATCTTTTTCTACATGGCGCTTACCGGTGTACTGCTCGCTCCGATTGCCATTATGATGACTGATTTCTCACAAGATATTAACTGGGGCTTTAAGGGCCCTTATCTTGCCGCAATGATTCAGGTTCTTAACTCCATCGGGGCATTGTGTCTTGTTTATGCCTACAGATACGGTAAAGCTATTGTGGTTTCCCCGCTTACCAATGCAGTTGCGCCTATTATCACCATCGCCATTTCTCTTACAATTTACTCTGTGTTTCCGCACACTGTAACTCTCATCGGTATGATCATTGCGATTCTTGCTGCCTTCCTGCTTGCTGTGGTTGAAGAGAGCACCGAAAAAGTTGAAGAGATCGATGATAAATTTGAAGAGATTACCGAATAAACACATTCTGATATGTTAAAAAAAACGGAAGACCTCTACTTGAGCATCGATAAAATCGATGCTCATATTCATCAAAACAGTCGGCGAACTGCCCTTCTCGAAGAAGCAGAAAAAGAAGGGTTCCGTCTGGTTACCATCAACACCGAGGTTCCTGATTTCCCCCCTACGGATGATCAGCGTGAGATTGCCCTGGCATGTGATGCCGAACTACCGGGCATCCTCAGTTTTATGGCTACATTCAGCACAGAAGATTGGGGCGAGCCAGATTGGCATATCAAAGCACTTGCCCAGATTCAGACAGGCATCAAAAATGGTGCAGTTTCCGTGAAAATATGGAAAAACTTCGGAATGGATCTTCGTGATTCAAACGGTGATTTTGTAATGGCCGATCACCCATCGCTCAACCCCATCTATGAAACTCTCGAAAAAAATGGCATCACACTGATTGCCCACATCGGTGAGCCTAAAAATTGCTGGCTCCCGATCGAAGAGATGACCGTAAACGGCGATCGGGATTACTTTTCCAAAAATCCGCGATACCATATGTACCTCCATAAAGAGTATCCTTCATACGAGGAACACCTGCAGGCACGCGATCGCTTTCTGAAGAAATTCAAAAATCTGACGTTTGTAGGGGCCCATCTTGCCAGCCATGAATGGAGTGTGGAGAAAGTAGCTGAATGGCTGGATACTTTTCCCAATGCGGGTGTAGATCTTGCCGAGCGTGTTTGCCATCTGCAATTCCAGGCAGCAGGAAATCAGCCAAAGGTAAAGGCGTTTGTGGAAAAATATCAGGACAGGATTATTTACGGCACTGATCAGATTGATGACGGAACCCTTGAAGATAACGATCTCCGTGCGACTATAAGAAAAAAGTGGCACGAAGAGTTTCAGTTTTTTGCAGAGGATAGTGAGCAAAGCAGTAAACAGGTAGATAAGCCCTTTAGAGGCCTCGGACTGGATAAATCTGTTCTCACAAAAATTTTCTGCTCAAATGCGTTGCGTTACTACCCTAAAATTGATAAATAAATAAAATTCGTCTTTGAATTTAATTGATGTTTTATCATACTGTCTGCCAATGTAAAAGCATTTATTGTTGCACTATTTCAATCTTACTTAAACGTCAAACTAGGTAATATTCCATGCTGCTATCGTTTGTTGACTGGCTGATTGTTGGCCTCTATATGCTCTTCTCACTTGTAGTTGGTTTGTGGGTAATGAAAAAAGCTGGTAAAAACTCAACTGAGTTTTTTGCCGCCGGGAAAAATATGCCGTGGTGGCTGTTAGGAATCTCGATGGTGGCCACCACATTTTCAACCGACACTCCAAACCTTGTAACCGATATTGTGCGCCAAAACGGTGTTGCCGGTAACTGGACCTGGTGGGCTTTTCTCCTAACCGGTATGTTAACGGTATTTGTCTATGCAAATCTTTGGCGCCGTTCGGGTATTCTTACGGATGTTGAGTTTTACGAACTTCGGTACAGTGGAAAATCAGCCGCATTTTTGAGAGGTTTCAGAGCCGTTTACCTGGGGCTTATTTTTAATGTGATTATCATGGCCAGTGTATCCCTTGCTGCCATTAAAATTGGTACCGTTCTGATGGGTATAACCCCATTTCAAACCATTCTTATTGCAGGTACTGTTACAGTAATCTACAGTGCCCTTGGAGGTTTACGAGGAGTTCTGATAACTGATTTTTTCCAGTTTTTCCTCTCTATTTTAGGCGGGTTGGTTGCTGCCTATGTGGCCCTTTCTCACCCTGAGGTTGGCGGTTTATCAAGCCTGCTTACCCATGAAGATGTGAAACCGATGCTTAATATGCTGCCCGATTTTTCCGACCACTCGCAGCTCCTGGCAATACTCATTATACCTCTGGCTGTGCAGTGGTGGAGTGTTTACTATCCCGGTGCTGAACCCGGTGGCGGTGGTTACGTGGCACAACGGATGTTTGCTGCGAAAAATGAGAATCACTCCGTTGGTGCGGTATTCCTTTTCAATGCACTGCACTATGCCCTGCGACCCTGGCCATGGATTATCGTGGGACTCTGTTCGCTGATTGTATTTCCGGATCTGGAATCCATCCGGCAAGAATTCCCGCAGGCTGCTGATGTGGTGGATCATGACATGGGTTATCCTGCTATGCTTACCTTCCTGCCCGTTGGCTGGATGGGAGTGGTTATTGCCGCGCTTATTGCCGCTTATATGTCAACCATTTCAACACACCTGAACTGGGGTTCATCCTATCTTGTGAATGACTTCTATAAGCGCTTTGTACGGCCGGAAAGCGGTGAGAAAGAGTTGGTAAATGTGGGTCGTATTTCAACAGTCATCCTCATGATTTTTGCCGGTGCACTTGCCCTTGTAATGCAATCGGCCCTGGATAACTTTCAGATTATCCTTCAAATTGGTGCCGGAACCGGTCTTATATTTATACTCAGGTGGTTCTGGTGGCGGGTAAATGCCTGGAGCGAAATTGCGGCAATGGCCATCTCGTTCATGGTTGCACTCTATTTCAGATTCTTGCACGTCTATACTGAATTGCCAATTCTCACCGGCTGGCAGGAATTGCTTGTTGGCGTGACGCTCACCACTATTGGATGGGTATCTGTAACCTACCTCACACGGCCAACAGATGATGATACGTTGGTAAACTTCTGCAAGCTGATCCGCCCGGGTGGCCCCGGCTGGGAAAAAGTGAAAAGTATGGCCAGCCGCAGAGGCCTGCAAATGAACGAAATCGAAGATGAAGCATGGAGAGTACCACAAGGAATTTACTGCATGGTTCTCGGTTGTATTTTCGTCTACGGGATTCTGCTTGCCACGGGTTACTGGCTTTATGGTAACTATGCACCCGCAACACTGCTTACAGTAGTAACCATTGCAAGTGGCTTTGCACTTATAAGGGGATGGAAAAAACTTTCGGCTATCTCCCCTTCTGATGATCTTTAAATAACACGTATAGCCTTTTTTTACAGACCCAAAAAAAGCCCCTTAAATAGTTTTAAGGGGCTTTTTCTTTGGGTAGTGGAATATCTGATATTCCGGTTATACTTTAATCACATTTATATTCCTTCTCAGCAGCTCCGATTCAAACTGACTCGAAATATTTGAATCAGTAATAATTGTACTGATTACATCCACATCACAGATATAAGAAAAACTGTGTCGCCCAAATTTACTGGAATCAGCAATAGCAATCACCTGTTGTGCCCGGGCTACCATGGTTCGGTTTAGCTGTGCTTCCATCGGGTTTGGAGTCGTCAGCCCATAGCGAATATCGAGTCCGTCAACACCCAGGAAAAGTTTATCAAAATAATAGTTACTGATGGTGGCTTCTGCTTCCGGTCCAACCAATGAGAACGACTCTTTACGCAGCACACCTCCGGTAAGCATCACGTTCAGATTGTCAGTGCCGCCAAGCTTAAGAGCAATATTGATGGCATTTGTCATAATTGTAAGATTTTTCTTCTCTGAAAGTCGTTGCGCCACTTCCATTGCAGTAGTACCGGAATCCAGCAGGATTGAATCGGAATCTTTAATCAGTTCTACAGCTTTTTCGCCAATTCGCTGTTTCTCTTTCTGAAAAAGTTTTTGTTTTTCTTCAAGTGTTGGGTCTTCATAAACACTTTTGCGTATCAGTGCCCCGCCATGCGTTCTGTGTAAGATTCCTTTCTTTTCAAGAAAATCCAGATCATTGCGAATTGTAACACTCGATACCTCAAAACGATCACTTAAATTGTCTACCCTTACTTTACCGTTACTTTGAATAATTTGTATGATACTGTCTCTTCGCTCAACTGTAGATCTCATGTTCTTTTGATTTAGTTCTATTGAAATGAAAGAATGTAGTTTATTTACGGTAAGTTTTCAAAATCTTTTGTTTTCCCCAAATAACCTTTCGATCAATTTATAAAAAAAAGCCTCACTCCAAAAATTTGAAGTGAGGCTTTTTATAATTAACTCAAAATAAGTGGTGTAAATGGGATTACATCATGCCACCCATTCCGCCCATTCCACCCATTCCGCCCGGCATTCCACCCGGCATTCCACCATCATCGTCACCATCTTTTGATGGCTTATCTACAATAACAGCTTCAGTTGTAAGCATAAGGCCTGCAACAGATGCCGCGTTTTCAAGTGCGGTTCTTGTTACTTTGGTGGGGTCGATTACACCTGCTTGAATCAGATCTTCGTACACTTCAGTGCGTGCGTTGTAACCGAAAGCACCTTTGCCTTCGAGTACTTTTTGCACTACAATTGAACCTTCCACGCCGGCATTGTTTGCAATTGCGCGGAGCGGGGCTTCAAGTGCACGTTTTACAATATCAAAGCCAACTTTTTGGTCGTTGTTTTCTGCTTTGAGTGTGTCGAATACTTTGAGTGTTCTAAGAAGGGCCACACCACCACCGGGCACAATTCCTTCCTCAACAGCAGCGCGAGTTGCATGCAATGCATCTTCAACCCGGGCTTTTTTCTCTTTCATTTCGACTTCAGAAGCAGCACCGATGTAAAGTACAGCAACACCACCACTCAGCTTGGCAAGTCGCTCCTGTAGCTTCTCACGGTCGTAGTCTGATGTAGTGTTCTCGATCTGTGTTTTGATCTGGTTTACACGTGCTTTTATATCATTCTCTTTTCCTTTACCGCCAACAACAATTGTGTTGTCCTTGTCGATGTTTATACGATCGGCATTACCGAGGAAATCGAGAGTTGCATTCTCAAGCTTGTAACCGCGCTCTTCGCTGATTACAGTACCGCCTGTGAGAATGGCGATATCTTCGAGCATGGCTTTTCTTCTGTCGCCAAAGCCAGGTGCTTTTACAGCAGCGATCTTCAGTGACCCACGGAGTTTGTTAACAACCAGGGTTGCAAGTGCTTCGCCTTCAACATCTTCTGCAATAATAAGCAATGGCTTTCCTGTTTGTACTACTTTCTCAAGTACAGGAAGCAGATCTTTCATATTCGAGATCTTCTTGTCAAAAATCAGAATATATGGATCTTCCATTTCAGTGGTCATGTTGTCACTGTTGGTCACGAAGTAAGGAGAAAGGTAGCCTCTGTCGAACTGCATACCTTCTACAGTTTCAAGGTAAGTCTCAGTTCCTTTGGCTTCTTCAACAGTGATTACACCATCTTTACCAACCTTTTCCATTGCGTCTGCAATGCTATTACCAATCTCTTCATCGCCATTGGCAGAAATTGAGCCAACCTGACGTATGCTGTCGAGGCTATCGCCAACCGGCTCGCTGATATTCTGGAGCTCTTTCACAACGGCAATAACGGCGGTATCAATTCCGCGCTTCAGTTCCATTGGGTTTGCACCCGCAGTAACGTTCTTAAGTCCTGTTTGAATGATAGACTGAGCAAGTACCGTTGCAGTAGATGTACCATCACCTGCATTATCATTGGTTTTTGAAGCAACTTCACGCACCATTTGCGCGCCCATGTTTTCAACTTTATCAGAGAGTTCAATTTCTCTGGCTACCGTAACACCATCTTTGGTTACAGTAGGAGCACCGAATGATTTTTCAATAACTACATTTCTTCCGCGAGGGCCTAATGTAACTTTAACAGCGTTTGCGAGCTTATCTACGCCGCGTTTAAGAGCGTCGCGTGCTTCCGCATCGTAATGAACTAATTTTGCTGACATAATTATTTTTTATTTAGTTAGTATTAAATTTTTGTTGAAATCTGACTATGAGACAACGCCGAGTATATCAGATTCTCTCATGATCAGGAACTCCTCTCCATCGAGAGTAACCTCTGTTCCGGAATACTTTCCGTAGAGAATTTCGTCTCCTTCTTTTACAGACATATCAATCTTGGTTCCATTTTCAACCTTTCCGGGACCTGCAGCAATTACAGTTCCTCGTTGTGGTTTCTCTTTTGCAGTATCCGGTATAATGATTCCTGAGCTTGTTTTCTCTTCAGCTTCAACCGGACGAACCAGTACACGGTCGCTTAATGGTTTAATGGTGGCCATAAAATGACTCCTTTACTTTTAGTTTTTGTTTATAGTTAAATTTTTCTGCGCAATCAGATCGCGCTTTTGATAGATAGTGAAGCAAAACCCGTACCAAAAATTTTGATTTGCCAAAAGAGGCCGAATTGCCATTTTATACTCAATTTCTGCTCACTTTATTGACCTCTGTTGACGGATTTTCAGCTAAACGTGCCAAGTTGTTCAAGGTGTGCTGTCATCTTTACATACTCCGGGTTTCAACTTCAGCTTTTGCAAGACTCTTCAGTGCTAATCCACCTGCCGGATATCTCAATCAATCGTAAACAAATCAGTGAGAATAATTGCATCAGTATTTATCGATATTTGCGTAGTTTTTGGTTATATGTTCAATGTCCCAAACACTATGACGAACCACCTCAAATAATCAGTAAACCTGATCTTATTATTTGTGAATCATTCTGTTAACTCAAAAACTTTTTAACCTGTTATGAGATTTCTTTCACTCTATGTCTGGCTTATTCTATCTTTTACTTTGTCCACCCTGTCATGCAATAAGCAAACAACGACTGAGTATGAGGATGCCGAAAAACCCTTTCTTGACATTCAACCCCTGTTTGATGATGAACGGTTTCCCAATGTTGTGGTGGCCATGGATGGATCTGTGCTTGCCACATTCGGAGGTACAAGCCCCGCAAGTGAAGGTCATTTAAAAATACGCCGCAGTATAGATGGCGGGGAAACATGGTTACCAACCGATACTATTGTTGCTCCCATTCAATGGCATGGGGGTGGTACTGTTGTTGATAAAAACAGTGGTGATGTTATGCTGTTTGCTGAAAGGAGACCTTTCACAGATCGAAGTCCATCCGGCGAATTGATCTTCCTCAGAAGCAGTAATCACGGCGTAACCTGGGCAGAAGAGCAGATTAAAATTCACCCTGATGAAAACGGATATTACCCTGCCATGCATATCAACGAGAGGGGAATCACCATTCAGTTTGGAGAACATGCCGGCAGATTGTTAAAAGCTACCCGCGTAATGCCCTTTGCTATACCGGCCGGAAATGAACCCGAAAGCTGGGATCGGCACTACACCAATGCCATCTACAGTGATGACGGAGGCAGAACCTGGCAAAGCAGCGCCCCTTTTCCCGCAAAAGGAACAGGAGAAGCTGCGATCGAGGAGCTTTCCGATGGAACCCTCTATTATAACTCGCGCCGGCACTATTCAACGGAAGGGCTGAATCCACGTATGAGATACGTTGCCCGGAGCTACGATGGCGGAGAAACCTGGGAGGATCTTTCCGTGAGTGATGTGCTTCCGGATGGCCCTCAGGATACCGATTACGGTTTAATGGCCGGACTTGTGCGTTTACCCATCAATAATCACGATATCCTGATCTACAGCAATGTTGATTCAGATCAGGGTCGGGTTCGAGGATCTATATGGGCAAGTTTTGACGGCGGGCAATCCTGGCCGGTAAAACGCCTGGTTGATGAGGGACCATTTGCCTATTCATCCCTTGCGGCTGGAAGGCCCGGCACTCCCAGTGAAGGATACATTTACATGTTGTATGAAAGTCGTTCTGGGGCAAACATCGCCCGGTTTAACCTGAGTTGGGTAACCGAAGGCAGGGATTGGAAAGAGTTTATCGGAGAGTGATGAACTAAATGACGTATCAATACCAAAAGATACGCTTATCATTTCAGTTTGAAATAAATGTACCAACAGTTAATCTGATTTTTTATACCAAAACTCCCATTCTTTCCAGTTGTACTGTCAACTTTTCGAATGTTTCCGGTTCGAAGGCTTCTGCTCTCAGGCTGAAATCGAACATGTTGACAGGCAGTGTTTCTGTAAGGCCTTTAAGAGAGTTACTCAGTTTTTTTCGACGCTGATTAAAGGCCATTCTTACCACGGTTTTCAGATTTTCATCCGTGCAGGCAAGCGGGCCTTTATTGAACGTGAGTTTTAGAACCGCACTCTGCACATTCGGTGGAGGGTAGAAAACCTGTGGTGCCACATCAAACAATATTTCAGGTGAGCTCATAAGCTGAGTTTGAACACTTAAAATGCCATACGCTTTTGTATGGGGCTCCGCAACAATCCGTTCGGCTACCTCTTTCTGCATCATCAGAATAGCGCTGGTCAACATACTTCTGTGCTCAAGCAAACCAAACAGAATCTGGCTGGTGATGTAATAAGGAAGGTTTCCAACCACATGTACCGGTTTTTCACTCTTAACAATATGCTCCCAATCTGTCTTCAAAACATCCTGTCGGATGATCTTTACCTGCGGAATATTCTCCTCAAGAAAATCGGCCATACGATTGTCAATTTCAATGGCTGTAACATCATCAAACCGCTCTGCTAGCATTTTGGTAAGTGCCCCTGCACCCGGTCCTATTTCAATTACCTGATCAGATGGCCCCGCAGGAATGGCATCCGCAATTTTTCGAATCATATTCCCATCTTTGAGAAAATGCTGCCCGAGACTCTTTTTTGTTGCCGGATGTTTTGCCATAGAAAATATCTTCTTCAGTTTTATTACCTTACTTGAATGATCATCAAAATACAACCTTAGCAGACCACTTGTAACCCGAATCTAACCAACCGCTGCATGGAGCTAAGCCCTTTCGATACCGAACAGATAGGCATCAAAACACTCGAAAAAAGTCTGATGAAGACGAAATCAAAGACCTCTTTGAAAATCGGGCTGCCGAAGGAGACCTCAAACGATGAACGGCGTATATCCCTGACTCCGGGCGGGGTATCTATCCTCACAGCAAACGGCCACGAAATACTGGTTGAAAAAAATGCAGGAAACGATGCCCACTTTTCAGATCGCGATTATGAAGAGGCCGGAGCCGAAATTGCATACAGCGCCGAGGAGTTATTTCGAAGATCAGAGATGATTGTGAAGGTGGCCCCTCCTACAAAAACCGAACTCGGCTGGATGCAGCCTAACCAAATTCTGCTCTCGGCCTTACACCTAGGTAATACCAATCATGACTTTATGAAGACTCTGATTGAAAAGGGAGTTTGTGCCATCGGATACGAATTTATTAAGAGCGAAGATGGCGAGTTTCCTATCGTGAGGATGATGCACGAAATAACAGGCTCTATGTCAGTTCAAATTGCGGCACACTACCTGGAAAACAGCAGCAACGGACAGGGAATTATGCTGGGTGGAATTTCAGGAATCCCCCCTGCAACAGTAGCCATATTGGGGGCAGGGATTACGGGCGAATACGCAGCACGTACCGCACTCGGTTACGGCGCACAGGTGTTTGTGATGGATAACAACTTAACTCTGCTGCGTCGCCTTGAAAATGCCCTCGACCGAAGAATTATCACGGCAACAGCCAATCATCAGTATCTATCCATTGCGCTCAGTTCTGCCGATGTGGTAATCGGAGCGGCAATGACGGAGGGCGAACGCGCACCCTGCTGGGTTACCGACCCGATGGTACAAAGCATGAAAGCGGGAAGTGTAATTGTGGACACAGTGATTGACCAGGGAGGGTGCATCTCAAGCAGCGTGCCCACCACCCACTCAAACCCTGTATTCATCAAGTATGATGTAGTGCATTACTGCGTACCCAACATCCCATCAAACGTAGCGCGAACGGCAACCTATGCCCTCAACAATGTGATTGTACCCTACCTGATTGAGGTGGGTGATTCCGGTGGAATTCAGCACTGCCTTTGGAAGAACACAGCACTGCGAAATGGCACCTATACCTACAAAAAGCATCTTACGAAAAAAGCCCTGGCCGATCAATTCAATATTCCGTTTAGAGATATAGATGTGCTGATAGCCAGTCAGATTTGATGCGAGACTCTGGTCAGTGAGCCGCAGGAAATTTTGTATTATTATTGGCTATTAAAATCATAATAAAATCTATTATAAGATCGTAATCTAAGAAAATTCAACAATCTGCAAACAGTAACCATGCCTAAATCCGAGCTTAGCGAAAGTAATTACCGGCGTATTGCCTATATCAACTGGCTGCTCTCTGTACCCATTTTACTAATCTCTTCCTGGCCCTATTATGTACTTTGCGAGCTTTTCCAAATTAGCAGAGCAATCTCGCTCCCGGGCTCCATTCTCTTTGCACTTCCGTTTATGCTCACCATCCTGCACGGTCATGTAACAATGGCACTCGGCGCCACTCACCGCCACCATTATTACAATTGGCTGTATGAGCACCCGCTCACCTTCGGTCTTCTGTTTCACCACGTGATAACAAGCACTCGATTCCGGCTGTTTCTTTTTCTTGCGAGTATGATTCTATTAATTGCCGGATTTATGATGAGATAAAAGATCCCGGCTAAAAGCTTGGCCGGGATTCGATTTACCCAATAAAATCAACGATTTCCTAATACGCTTTTCCTTCCATAATGGTATCCACTACGTCTGGATCGAGCAGAGTCGATATATCCCCTACATTCTCGAAGTCATCAGCAGCAACTTTTCGCAGAATGCGCCGCATAATTTTTCCTGATCGCGTTTTCGGAAGGCCGGGTACAATTTGAATTTTATCGGGCTTGGCGATGGGACCGATGATTTTCGTTACCAGATCATTGATCTCTTTTTTGAACGCTTTGGGATCTTGCGGATCGTGCTCGCAGATCATATAAGCGTAAATACCCTGACCTTTTATATCATGCGGGTATGCAACAATAGCCGACTCCACCACATTCGGATGCTCATTAATAGCATTTTCAATCTCTGCCGTTCCAAGTCTGTGGCCCGATACGTTCAGCACATCATCCACCCGGCCGGTGATTCTGTAGTACCCTTCGGGATCGCGCCGGCAGCCATCACCTGTAAAATAGTACCCTTTGTAAGCGCTCATGTAGGTTTTCAAATAGCGGTCGTGGTCACCCCAAACCGTACGGGCAATTCCGGGCCATGGGTGTTTGATGCAAAGGTTCCCGTTCACTCCATTGCCTTGAATCTCTTTCCCGTTTTCATCCATCAGCGTGGGGAAAATTCCCGGCAGGGGCAGAGTTGCAAATCCGGGCTTGGTAGGGGTAATTCCGGCCAGTGGTGAAATCATAATTCCCGCTGTTTCAGTCTGCCACCACGTATCCACAATGGGGCATTTCCCGCCACCAATATGGTCATTATACCAGTGCCACGCTTCTTCGTTTATCGGCTCACCCACCGAGCCAAGCACTTTAAGTGAACTCAGATCATATTTTTGCACATATTTAATATCGTAACTCATCAGCGCACGGATGGCCGTTGGGGCTGTATAGAAGTGAGTGACCTTATATTTTTCAACTACCTCCCAGAAACGCCCGGCATCAGGATAGTTCGGTACACCCTCAAAAATAATACCGGTGGCTCCGTTAAACAGAGGCCCGTAAATGATATAGGAATGGCCGGTAATCCATCCCGCATCCGCCGTACACCAGTAAATATCCTCTTCTGCCACCTGAAAAACATTACGGAATGTATAGCTGGTATATACCATGTATCCGCCGCAGGTATGCAAAACTCCCTTCGGTTTTCCGGTTGAACCGGATGTGTAGAGAATAAAGAGCGGATCTTCCGCATCCATCTCCACAGCCTTGTGCTCTTTCGATGCATTCCTGATGAGCATATGCCACCACTCATCACGGCCCTCCATCCAGTCCACATCCCGGTTGGTACGCTGGCAAACAATCACATTCTTCACGGATGGACACTCCTTCAGCGCTTCGTCTGAAATATCTTTCAGCGGTACGTGCTTGTCGCCGCGGCGCAGGCCGTCGTTGGTAATCAGCATTTTGGCATCGCAATCCTGGATGCGTTCTGCCAGAGACTGGGCAGAAAATCCGGCAAACACAATGGAGTGAACCGCCCCGATTCGCGCGCACGCCAGAGCAGAAATAATCAGCTCGGGCGTCATTGCCATATAGATACATACCCGGTCCCCCTTTTTCACACCTTTCTCCTCAAGCACATTTGAGAATCGGCACACATCCTCATAAAGCTGCCGGTAGGTGATGGTTCTGCGGAAACTATCCGGATGGTTCGGCTCAAAAATAAAGGCCGTTTTATTACCAATAGAGTTGAGATGGCGATCAAGAGCATTCTCCGTAATATTCAGTTTACCGCCTTCAAACCATTTGATATCACCCTTCTCAAACCCTCCGGAATGAACTTTATCCCAGCTTTTTCGCCAGTAAAACGTACCTGCTTCGTGTTCCCAAAACTTCAGGCGGTCTTTCTCGCTCTGCTTGTAAATCTGATTGTATTCTTCGAAGGATTTGATATTTAGCCACATATAAATTCAATGGTTATGTTAATTGTTACATTTATGAGCGCCTTTATGTTGATGTTTTTTGATGCAACATTCAAGAAAAATTTTGAAAAAACGTTAATCAGGAATCATATCCAAAGTTTTTTAGTGTGATAAGTCATACCAAAACGAATTGTTCTATTAATCTTGTTGAGACTACTATGATATGTAAATACAGGTTACCGGATGAGTAAGGGAGTTCAGGTTATTCAGAGTTGGTTCAGCCAAAAGGGGTGGAAGGTCTTTGAGTGGCAAAAACGTACCCGGAAAGCAGTTCTCGAAAACCGCTCCGGTCTGCTGAATGCTCCAACCGGCAGCGGAAAAACGATGGCACTTTTTCTGCCGGTGCTTGTCAGATGGATTGATGGAAATCCTGGTAACTGGCAGGCTCTAAAAAAAAATGGATTACAACTCTTATGGGTAACCCCGCTGCGGGCGCTGGCAAAGAATCTCGAAAAAGCGATGCAGCAAGCTGTGGATGAGATTGGATTGCCGTGGGAAGTACAGAGACGAACGGGGGATGTATCGTCAGTTATCAAACAGAAACAGAAGAAAGAGATGCCGGAGGTGCTTATCATCACACCTGAAAGCCTGCATGTACTTCTTGCTCAGAAAAACTATCCGGCCAGATTTAAAAACCTTCAAACTGTAGTTGTGGATGAGTGGCATGAGCTGATCGGATCAAAACGCGGTACCCAAACCGAACTGGCAATTTCACGGCTTCGGGGCTTAAATCCGGAACTGCAAACCTGGGGAATCTCAGCAACTATCGGAAATCTTGAAGAAGCGTTTGATGTGCTTCTGGGTTCACAAGCACCTAATGATGCTGTTATCATCAAATCGGGAGTGAAAAAGAAGATTGAGGTACATTCTGTTCTTCCCGATGATGTTGAAAAATTTCCCTGGTCAGGACACCTGGGCATCAATCTGCTTCCGAAAATTCTGCCAATTCTGGACAAAAGCGGCTCAACCCTCATCTTTACCAATACCCGCGCCCAATCAGAAATCTGGTTTCAGCAGCTACTTGAGGTAAAGCCCGGTCTGGCCGGAACCATTGCCCTGCATCACGGCTCGCTGGACAGCAACATCCGCAACTGGGTGGAAGAGTCGCTGCACTCCGGACTTCTTAAAACGGTGGTCTGTACATCCAGTCTCGATCTTGGGGTGGATTTTACACCCGTGGATACTGTTATCCAAATCGGCAGTCCGAAAGGAGTAGCGCGATTCATACAGCGTGCTGGAAGAAGTGGCCATCAGCCGGGTTCGGTAAGTACAATCTGGTTTGTGCCCACCCACGCACTTGAACTTATTGAAGCCGCAGCATTGAAAGATGCAGTAAAACTCGGACAGGTTGAAGCGAGAATTCCTGTACTTAAACCGGTTGATGTGCTGATTCAATACCTGGTAACTCTCGCTGTTTCGGAAGGTTTCAGTCCGAATGAAATTTATGATGAGGTAAAACAGACCTTCGCTTACCAGACTTTGCATGAGGATGAGTGGAACTGGATCCTGGAATTCATTAAAAACGGTGGCAGATCACTTACACGTTATGACGAATATTCAAAAGTTGAAGTGGATGAAAACGGCCTGTGGAAGGTATTTAACTTAAAAATTGCCCGTCGCCACAGAATGAGTATCGGCACCATTGCCAGTGATTCAATGCTCCGTGTTAAGTTTCTGAAGGGCGGCACACTCGGGCGTGTTGAGGAGTGGTTCCTCTCACAGCTCAATATCGGTGATTCATTCTGGTTTGCCGGGCGAAATCTCGAGCTGGTTAAAATCAAAGATATGACTGCCTACGTGCGCAGAACCGCCGGCAAAAGCAGTAAAGTACCGAGCTATATGGGTGGGCGCATGTCGCTCTCCTCAAATATGTCTCACCTGCTTCGAGAAAAACTGCAAGCTGCCATTGATGGCGATTATGAAAGTATCGATTTAAAAACCATCAAACCGATTCTTGATATTCAGAAAGAGCGATCATTGCTGCCGGGACGAGATCAATTTCTGATTGAAAAATCGTGGTCGAAAGAGGGATGTCATCTTTTCTTTTTTCCGTTTGAAGGGAGGTATGTGCATGAGGGGATGTCGGCACTGATTGCCCACAGAATTTCAAAAATGGTGCCGATTACTTTTTCTATTGCGATGAATGATTATGGATTTGAGTTGCTTTCCGATCGTGATATTCCCATCACAGATGCTCTGAAAAACAATCTTTTCTCAAAGGAAAATCTGGTTCGGGACATTATGGGAAGCCTGAACGATACCGAATTGGCTAAGCGTCGGTTTAGAGAGATCAGCCAGATTGCAGGGCTGGTATTCCCGGGATTTCCGGGTAATCAAAAAGCGGGGAAACATCTGCAGATGTCATCCGGCTTGTTCTTTGATGTGTTTATGGAATATGAGCCGGATCACCTGCTCATTCAGCAGGCGTTTGAAGAGGTTCTCCAATACCAGCTTGATGAAGCCAGGCTTCGGCAGGCACTTGCCCGAATTGGAACTCAGGAGATTGTACTGAAGGAAATTGATCGGTTCTCCCCGTTTGCATTTCCTATTTTTGTGGACAGACTGCGCGAACGGATGTCATCCGAAAAACTGATTGACCGCGTCATGAAAATGCAAAAAAAACTTGAAGCCGATTGATCCTTGTTGTAAAAATTAACTCCTTTAATTCCGCACCCCGTGGCAATGTTTTATATATGATTTGAAATGAGTGCTATTAAACTGATAACCATCCAAAATCAAACCTTCCAGCTGCTCCCTGAAAAGGCTCTTTTCTGGAATGAAGAAAAAATGCTGATTCTCTCCGACCTTCATCTCGGCAAATCGGGTCATTTTCGAAAATCGGGCATCCCCGCCCCTGCTCAGATCAATTCAAAAACCCTTGGACGCCTCACGATTCTGCTTGAACAATACACCCCTGAAACCGTCCTGATTCTAGGTGATCTTTTCCATAGTGATGCCAACCGCGAATGGTTCGAATTTGAGGATTGGCTGCTCCGCAACAGAGCTTTTGAATTCATTCTCGTAACCGGAAACCACGATTCACTCCATCCATCCTTTTATCATTCCGCCAATCTTGCTGTTTATGCTGAGCTGAGTATCGGTCCTTTTTTGTTTGTGCATGACACTAACAAGATTAATCATACCGATCATAACATCACCCTTGTGGGCGGGCATATTCATCCGGCCGTAAAACTGAAGGGTAAAGGGCGCCAATCACTCCGTTTCCCGGCATTCATCATTTCAGAAAATCGAATTCTGCTGCCCGCTTTCGGAGAGTTTACAGGCCTGTTTACCATCACCCCGAATGAAACGGAACAAGCCTATGCTGTGGTTGATGTTAACATAATACCCATCAATTCCTGATCCTATGAAAAATTTTCTGTTTGCCTTTCTGCTCATTCAATTCCTCTTTTCGGGCTTATTGATTGCACAAACTACCCAACCCGATCTGCTTCAAACAAACAGAGATCGAATTGCCATGAACAGCAATGGCATGCTGGTGCTTGGTGGCTGGGCGGTTACCAATATTGCTATCGGGTCTATCGGTATGTCGCAAACTTCGGGCAATATCAAATATTTTCATCAGATGAATGCGGCCTGGAATACGGTAAATCTGACTATTGCAGGGTTTGGGTACTACGGGCTTCGAAATCAATCTCCCGATATAGGCCTGTCAGAAACCCTCACTGAATTTCACAACTTTGAAAAAATTCTGCTCTTTAATGCCGGTCTGGATGTGGGCTATATGGCGATTGGTGCTTATCTATGGGAAAGGGGAATTCGCACGGACAGTGAACGTCTTCGCGGCTATGGACAATCGATGATACTTCAGGGTGCCTTCCTTTTTGTGTTTGATGGAATTCTCTACTTTATGAGCCGCGCAGAAAGCAGCCGCCTGATTGAATCTCTCAACAATATTCAGTTTACAGGAAATGCACTCTCTGTGACATTCAATTTTTGAGGCACTTCAGGCTACCAATAGACCCTGAAAGGGTCAAATACCCCAGCCCGGGGCTATGATATGCGGCCCTATCAGGGTTTGGCCTTAAAAAGATTTCTCGGACTCATCCGGAACAGGATCTTACCACTTTAAATGAGCCGTTAACCCAATTCCAACGCAAACCAACGTTTATCAAAAAAAACAACCGTGGAATTTCAGGCAATATCAAACTTTTAAAATCAGATGTAGTGGATGATGAATTAACAGGTTTTCCTGTGGTTGTACGTGAGTTTGTAAATACAATACCTGAAAAAAATATTGCAAACGTAAACTTAACTCAAGAATCCATAGAGTTTATTGACGCCATTTAGGATTACAATCCGCAATAAAGAAATGGGATCTACACCTAATTACAGCTTTTGTTAAATCAGGAGTCAATCATTCCTCTTCACCCTCAAGGCTGAAGTTTTTCAGAATCCAGTTTGAAGGATCGGCTTCCACCTCCACAAACTCGAGCACCTCAAAAGAGATGATACCACCCTGCGGAACCAGTGTCATCGTCTCTCCATCAATTCGCACCTGAAGCGGCATCGGAAAACGGAAACCTTCAGGAACTTCCCATCCAAGGCGCACATGCTCACCACGGCGGCTGGCATGAAGTACAGGCAGTACGGGCTGTCGCAGATAGATATCGAACAGCCATTCCAGATCCATTCCGGTAATCTCTTCGGTTAGATGCAGAAAATCATCAGTTGTTACATAGCGCATGTGGCTGCCATCCGTAACCGTTTCCATTTGCAAATCGGGGTATGCGAACCGTCTGAGTGCATGGAAAAAATGTTCATCACCGATTACATATCGCAGAGTGTGGAGGAACCAGGCTCCTTTATAGTACACATTTCCACCCCGTGTACCCTGAGTAATTTCTAAAGAGCTCATGGTTTCTCTTGGAGCCACTTCGCGGTCAGTATTCCCGTGAATTCGCGATCTGAACAGCTCCATCATTTCGAAATAGGCTTCCGGACCGGAAATATACTCGGCATAAAGAGCCTGCATATAGGTACCAAATCCTTCGTGGATCCAGAAATCGCGCCAGTCCCACACTTTCACCAAATTGCCCCACCACTCATGGGCCAGTTCGTGTTGATGCAGATCGTCAAATCCCGCGTTCAGACCAAACAGGTTATCATTCTCAAAATTGGCTCCGTAAGCGATGATACTCTGGTGCTCCATTCCCAGATAGGGTGCATGGGCCACTCCATATTTATCCCCCCGAAACGGGTAGGGGCCGGCAATCTCTTCCATAAATCGCATCTGCTCGGCAAACTGTGGGAAAAGGTTTTCTGCTTGTTCCATGTACTCCGGCAGTACCCAGAACGTAATCTCAAAATCATCACCCGCTATGCTTGTATATGGCTCGCTGATCGTTTCGTAGGGAGCGGCATTCAGCGTAACATTGTAATTGCTGATGGGAGTTGAGACAATCCAGTGCCAGGTTTTCCAGCCGTTTTCGAGATTCGTTTCTCCCCTTGAGCGGCCATTGGATGCCACCACCAGGTTATCGGGCATGGTAAAATTGATGGCAACAGAATCGGGCCGGTCGCTTGGATGATCTTTATTTGGCCACCAGAGCCATGCGCCATTCATCTGAACGGCAACACCCACCCAGGGCTCGCCCGAAGGTGTTTTGCTCCAAACCATTCCCCCTCCCCAAGGCGGATTTGTTGCGACTTGCGGCTTGCCGCCGTACGCAATTTCTACCCGTTCCCTCTCTCCCGGCTGCAGAGTTCGCGGGAAATAGACGTATATCTGTTTTGTAGAGTCGGTTCTTTTAAATCGGAGGGGCGAATCATTCCGTGTGATCTGATCTATAGACAATCTCGGGTCAAGCGCCAATTCAATTACATTCGTGGGATGAACCAGATCAAAATACACCTCAACCGTACCGGAAACGGTGCTGTCGGCCGGGTTCACTTTCAAATCAAGATCATAAAAATGTACATTAAATGCGGCCTGTTCGGGGGTAAGTACCCCACCCGATTCCGGAACCGGAAGGCTTTGGGCAAAAACAGCCTGAATATAAAATGGACAAAAAAGAAGGCAAAGAATGGTTGATCTGAACATAAACCGGGATGATGTTTTATTTCCAAATGGAAAATAGAAAATCCTGCGCTGTAATAAATTCTTTAATTTTGGGAGGATTTGGATTTATCGTATGATGTAAAGAAGTCCCCTTTTGAGAGCGGACTTTTTAACTCAAACCTTTGTTATAAATTATTACCCATCTCACTAATTGATACTTAATACTTACCCATCCCAATACTCACATACTATCTTTCCCAAAACCCGCGTATCTTTACGCCCTCACTTACACACTGTAATCTGACACACTGAAAACTGAAATAGATGGCTCAGGCTAAATACAGCACTCACCTAGGAATGGTGGATATTCTCCCCGATGAAGTACGGAAATGGCAATTCCTTGAAAATTTGATTCGCGAAGAGGCCGCAAAGTTTAATTTCGAGGAGATACGAACACCCATTATGGAGCAGACCGAGCTGATTGTTCGTGGCCTGGGGCAACTAACCGACATCGTCTCCAAAGAGATTTTCTCATTCAGCCGTGGCGAAGACAATTACGTGCTTCGTCCGGAACTTACCGCGCCGGTTGTACGGGCTTTTGTGGAGCACCATCTTGATCAGCGTGGCGGCTCGCAGAAACTGTATTATATAGGGCCTATGTTCAGGGCCGAACGCCCCCAAAAAGGTCGGCAGCGGCAGTTTCACCAGTTTGGGGTTGAAGTTATCGGCAGCAGCGATGCCGTGGCTGATGTGGAGGTGATTGCCTTTATGATTCACATCTACAACAAACTCGGCATCAAAAACACCACCCTGAAGCTGAACTCCATTGGTGATCCCGAAAGCCGGGAAACATACAAAGAAGCGTTGAAAGCTCACCTCAAGCCAAATTTTATGAAATTGAGTGATCTCTCTAAAAAACGGTTCGAAAAGAATCCGCTTCGTATTCTCGATTCAAAGGAGGAAGAGGATAAGCCGTTCATTGAAAATGCGCCCGTTATTACTGATTATCTGAATGATGAGTCCATAAACCACTACAACAAAGTAAAAGAGTACCTTACGGATTTGGGGATATCCTTTGAGGAAGATCCCTACCTCGTACGCGGAATGGACTACTACACACAAACCGCTTTTGAACTTATCAGCCCTGATCTCGGCGCTCAGGATGCGCTGGCCGGCGGTGGACGCTACGACCTGCTGGTGGAAGAGATCGGCGGGCAGCGTACCCCTGCAGTCGGTTTTGCGGCCGGTATGGAGCGGCTGCTGATTGCCTGTGATGAGCTCGACATTCAGCTTGGTAACGAAAAATCGGTGGATGTGTATATCGTAACCCTGGGCGATGCTGCTCGAAAATGGGGGCTCTCACAACTGCCAAATCTTCGTGCAAAAGGCGTTTCAGCAACTATGGACTATATGGGCCGCTCCATGAAAGCCCAAATGAAAGATGCCAATCGTGAAAATGCCCGTTACGCCATCATCGTGGGCGAAAATGAGTTAAACGAAGGAAAATTCACCTTCAGGGATATGAAGGAGAGTGATGAAAAATCTCTACCATTTGAAGAGATTTTAGGCTTGTTTTAATTTACCGCCAGCGGAGGTTTTTTTGCAGTTAGTGCTTTTACCACTTCATGCTGATTTTTCGCGTTCTTCAGAATTTCCACATCATTTCCGGGCCTAATCAACTTAACAGCAGCATTCAGCGCCTGCAGGTGGTCATCAACCTTCACAAATTTCGGACTAAGCAATACAAGAATAATATGAACCGGATTGGCTGTCTGCTCTACATTCATCTCCTTTTCACTGATTCCCACAAATAACATCTGCTCTTCTACTTTTGAAGTGTGCGCTTCAAACAGCATAACTCCGGGCATTACTTCCGGTGTATAATCAGCAGAGTTGTCAAGCAGACGTTTTGTTATTCGATCAAAATCGATATTTTCGAATGCTTTTTCTCTTCTGATGATCTCTTCAAGAATCTTATCAATTGAATTTTGCTGTAATCCTAATGTTACCCGTTCGGGTTTGATCATTTCAAGCCCCTTATATCCTGTAGCTTGATGAAGTACCGAAACCTCTGATTCTGATGGATATACAGTTATAAAGCTCAATTCAGGATATTTTTGTGAAATCACCCTTGGCAGCCGATCGAGGCCCGGCCTCCACGAGAGCGAGCCCTCACGCGCACTTACCAGAATAAACAGATCATCTTCGGTGCGGTTTGTATCAAGCCACCTCACCAAATCCGACCATTGAGCAATCACTGCGCATTTAAAATCCAGATCGGGTTTTATATTTTTCACTCTCTTCTTTACGAAGGATTCACGATCGTCCGTTGCTACAATTTCGAGATCACCTCCAATCTGTTCAGCCATCAGTTTAATAGATCGCATACTTGAACTAAAGCCATTTTCAAGAGCTGCAAACGGTGGAATTGCTACCAGAATCCTCTTGAAGGTGTTTACCGGTTTTTCAATTTTCGATACCATTACCATTTCATCAACTTCTTTGAGAAGCTGATCCAAAATACTGCCAAATACAGCTCTTTTTGTTGATGTTTGTCCATTCCACCCGATGATGATATTGGTGATTCTCATCTCATTGACTGCCCTTGCTATTCCCTTAGCTATGTTAAAATCAACCCTGGTTACCGGATTTACGGGCATTGCGGCGGCGGCGGCATGGATTACGGCATGGCTCAGCATTTTTTCGCCTCTGGCAACCTGCGCTTCCATGTCAGCGCCATCCCGGGCAACCGTAAGCGGGTTTATGGGCTGATCAAATTTGGCATCGCGTACCATAAAGGCGATGTCCATCAGGGCATCAGATGTCTCGGGATTGGCCAGCGGCACAAGAATTCGCTGTGGTGCATCAGATGCTTCATATGGCTTTTCCTCTTCCTGTACGGCAACTGCACGCCCATACTTTTCTACAAGCCAGGGACCCACCAGGCAGGTAATTAAAATCATGATTACGACTGCGTTAACCGCGGTTGTATCAAAGAAACCAAGCTCAAAACCAACCAATGTTACCGCAAGTGTAGCTGCAGACTGTGGTGTGGTTAATCCATAAATTACAAATCCCTCTTCATTGGAGAATTTGAAAAGATATCGAACTATTAATGCTGCTATACCCTTCCCGAAAAAAACCAACCCGCTGAATGTAAGTGCTTTTACCCAAACCTCCAGACTGCCAAGAACCCGCACATCTACAAGCATACCCACTGATATCAAGAAGAATGGAATAAATAGTGCATTGCCCACAAACTGAATACGGCTCATGAGTGTGCCTGTTCCCGGCACCAGTCTGTTGAGAAGAAGTCCGGCCATAAAAGCCCCGATGATGGGTGCCAGGCCGGCAAGTTCGGCAAAAAATGCAGTGGTAAAGAGAACGGCTACCATAAACACAAAATCGATGTTGTTCTCATACTGGATATTCCTGAAAAACCACCTTCCCAAACGTGGTAAAATAATAAGTGCTGCTGCCACAAAAATGGCTACAGAAGTTCCAAAACCAATCCAATAACCTGTTCCGAGATCATCACCCACTGAACCTGCAACTACTGCCAACACGCCTAAAGAGAGAGTATCTGTAACCAGTGTGCCCCCCATAGACATGGTAACACCTGTGTTTTTTGTAATGCCAAGGCGCTCCACAATGGGATAAGCTAACAGTGTATGCGAACCAACAATGGAGCCAAGTAACAATGATGTTGACATAGAATAGCCCAGCATTTGCGTACCAACATAAATTGCTGCCATTTGAGGAATAACAAATGAGAGCGTACCAAACCCGATACTTTTACCGCGCAGTTTTTCAAATCGGTTCAGATCAATAGAGAGGCCGGCCATGAACATGAGATAGAGCAGGCCAACCGTTCCCAGAAGTTCGATTGTAAAATCTCGTTCAATAAGCCCTAAAAGTCCGGGTCCTACCACGGTACCTGCAAGGATTAATCCTACAAGCCCCGGAATCTTCATTTTTTTGAAAAACATGGGGGCCAACAAGATGATGAGCATAACCAATGCAAAAATAAGCACCGGATCTTCAAATGGCAGCGGAAAATTGAACCTATCGTTCATGAATCTATTATGGGCCGATTAACTAATGGGCAACTATTAAGAGTACCTTACAAATTTATTTACAGGAGGTAAACAGTTTTACTTCCCGTAAAAATCCAAAGAACGAAAATAACGAAATGCATTGTAAATACCGCCTTTGCATTTAATAAGAATCATGTATTTGTGTAATTCAGAATCTTCCATAAAGATGCAGCGGCAGGAGTTTTTCTACAAATTACTGATGGAAATGCCATATCGACGCAGTACAATTTGGCTTTCTGCCATAAACTCTCTGATCTCTTCAATATCCACTACATTTGATATTCCATAGTATATCCGCTGCGCACTATTTATATAGATCGTACCATCATAGGGTAAATCCGGATTGAAATCGTCATCTGACCGGAAATTGGGAGCGAGGTAAAACTCCTGTTCACCCATGGCTGATGTTATCACACCCAACCATTCGAGGGTTCCATCATTCCGCACAGCAAAAGCCGGCCCGCCGCTAAACCCGCGATTGATAGAAAGATCCAGTATGATACTTCTGATTGGATGATTACTGCGGCTTGCCACTCCCTGAGATACCATCTGCACACCCCGGGGATACCCCATTGCAAAAACCACATCACCCCACTGAAGCTGTTCAGCTATTCCGCCCGGAAATTCTAACCGTCGCAGATTATCAGAACCACTCACCTCACCTCTTGAAACCATCAGAGCAAGATCTTTACGGACATCGTATGCAACAACCTCAATCATTACAATGCCACCATCGGTAAAAACGTACTGATTGAGCGATTCCCGAACAGATACCGCTTCTATAACTGGGTCCGGCTGATTTCTTGTTCCGGCCTGATAATGCCAAATAGTATCGGGCTGAACAACAGTATGTGAAGCGGTGAAAAGAAGTACCCGTCCGCCCTGATTATGCAGAACGGTGGCCGTTCCTGCCGTTGAGTGATTATTAGTCTGTGATCTTGATGCAACATCCTGAAAAAGGACTCTTTCAAGTTCAGAACGCAGCGGGTAAGGTTCCCCATCAAATTGATACGTACGGAATATGGTATTACTCTGTATTCTGCGCACTGACTGAAAACCCCTCGTAAGCTGCTCTCTCACCACATCTGAACCCAGTACATTTTGATAATATCCTGTATCTGTGCGCTCCTGAAGTTGCTGTTCAGTAGTGCCGCAACCCGCAGACAGATAAACTCCCAGCAGCAGAATTACTGAAGTTATATAGAAAAAATCCGATTTGATTTTTTTGTACATCATCTGGTCTTAGATTAAAACAGAAAGAACATTTAATAATACTAGAATTAGGTGAATGTGCCTTTCATGTGGTAAGTATATCACCAGTTGCTACCTGTAAGATAACATTTTGATATCATAACCCATGAGATGGGGTATCGTTAAATTTCTGCGCACAAATTCTCTTCTTATTTACCAAAATAACGTTTAATTCATCCTTATTTTATGCCTTTGATGAGACCGCTATAGCCACCTCAGCACACAGGAAGATTTGCTCAAAAAAGCAGACCTGTTAATGGGTTTCAGCTAACAATTCAAACCCGTATTTTTTATGCGTTCATCACTCGTTGTACGGTTTTATGTTTCCGGTACTCATCACAAAACACAAGCCGGATACTACGATCACATTTTAAATACTCAATATACCACATACAATTATGACCATCCGATATCTTGCAACCATACTCCTCTATTTCAGCATAGCTTTTCTTTATCAACCAACAGTAACCGCACAACACACTGAAGCTGAACTAATAGAAGAAGCAATTCTCCGAACCGATGTAGAGAAAAATATCTATTTCCTCGCAGCAGATGAACTCCTCGGCCGTGATACCGGCACTCACGAACTCGACATCGCCGCAAGATATATTGCAACATGGTACCAGATTTATGGAGTTGAATTTGCCGAAGGATACGACTCTTACTTTCAGGATGTTCCTTTTGAGCGATTACGGGCACCTGAAAACATCACGCTTACAGTAGCCGATTCTACATATCAGCAGAGCCGGGATCTTGTTTTAATGAATAGTTTCAGAGGCGATCTGGACTCGGAGTATATATTCCTGGAGTATGCCACCGAGGAAGAACTTAATGAACATGATGTGGAAGGAAAAATCGTCGTATCGCGCGCAGGCCTGCCAAACCACACATCTCCCCAGCAAAATTTCATGACCATTGCGCAAAAAAATGAATGGGCAAGAGAAGCCGGTGTAAAAGCCCTGATTGAGCTCTACACCAGTCCGCAGTTTCCGTGGCAGATACTGGTAAACTTTTTAGGTGGCGACAGAATAGACCTCGATTCCTCCGATCCCGAAAACGATAACCCCCTTCCCCATTTCTGGATGAACGGCACCATCAGTGAGCGGGTTGATTTTTTCTCTACTTCAACCGGCGAAGAGGTAACCCTGAATGTGGAAGGGCCCGAATCGGAGACCTTCACAAGCCGGAATGTAATCGGTGTGATAAAAGGTACAGATGAGCAGCTGAAAGAGGAATACATTTTACTCAGTGCGCACTACGATCATACAGGTGTGGTGGATGGCCATCCGGAACCCATCACAAGCGAGTATATCTATAATGGTGCGCGGGACAACGCCGTGGGTACTGCCGGAGTGATGGCGGCCGCTAAATATTTTGCGAAAAATCCCCCAAAACGATCCATCATTCTTGCAGCGTGGACAGCAGAAGAAGTTGGCTTGCTGGGCAGCCGGTATTATGCAGAAAACCCGATGGTGCCGCTTGAACAAACCATTTACAATTTGAATATTGACGGAGCAGGTTATAATGATACAACAAAAGTAACTGTGATCGGGCTTGGCCGCACCGAGGCTGATGATGAGATGATTGCC
The DNA here is from genome assembly GCA_007135335.1 of Balneolaceae bacterium. Classification (GTDB taxonomy): domain Bacteria; phylum Bacteroidota; class Rhodothermia; order Balneolales; family Balneolaceae; genus Rhodohalobacter. The sequence goes on along the minus strand of SLJB01000203.1, from coordinate 1,709 downwards.
GCAGCCGATGCCTTCGGCCTCGAGGCCATCCCCGATCCGGTTCCTGAGCAGAACCTCTTTGATCGCTCCGATAACGTAAACTTTGCTCAGCGCGGTATCCCCGCTCCAACATACAGTATGGGATTAACTGGTTTTGACGATGAGATCAATTTCTATTATCATCAGCCAACCGATGAGCCGCACACCGTAAATTATGATTACGTTACGAGCTACATCCGATCGTTTGTACTCGCTGCTCAGAAAATTGCCAATCGGGAAACAGCCCCTTTCTGGCTACCCGGAGACGTGTATGAAGAGGCGGGAATTGAATTGTATGGTAAAGAGTAGTGTAGTGTCAATGATTAAGATACCATAGCAAGTCACTGGATGAGTTATTCATGGATCACAAATTGATCCTGCCCGACTCGATTTTTCGCAAAACTTATCCGATGACTTCGCGACTTCAGAACATCGAAACAGACCACTTTATACCAATACTGATCACTGTTTCTTCTATCTTAGAATCCGTATCCTTACGGGCTCTGTTATATTAATCAATCAACACATGTTTACACCGGCTCAAATTGAAGCGTTCAGTAATCTGAAAACCCCATTCTATTTTTATGATCTGGATCTGCTCCGGAAAACCCTTGATCAGGTAAAAGAATACGGGCTCTCAAAAGGATTTCATGTGCATTTTGCCATCAAGGCTAATTTTAATTTCAGGATTCTTGAACTGATCAAAGAAGCCGGACTGGGGATAGACTGCGTAAGCGGGCAGGAAATTGAGCGGGCCATTGAGGCCGGGTTCAGCCCCGATCAAATTGCCTTTGCCGGGGTTGGCAAAACAGATGAGGAGATTCAGACCGGCCTGAATCACAACATTTTTTCGTTTAATTGTGAATCTCTTCAGGAGCTCGAAGTTTTGAACAATCTGGCCTCAGAAGCGGGAAAAACAGCTCAGGTTTCCATTCGTCTCAACCCAAATGTGGAAGCCAATACGCATAAATATATTACCACCGGGCTGAACGAGAATAAATTTGGAATAACAACCGATAAGCTTCCGTTACTTTTTGATCTTCTGCCCTCATTTCATTCGGTTAATCTTACAGGAATTCATTTTCACATCGGCTCGCAAATTCGTGCTCTGGAACCGTTTGTTCAGCTTTGTGAAAAGGTAAACAACTTACAGGATCTGTTTGAACAGAAAGGTTTTGAGCTTGAACATATAAATCTTGGCGGAGGGTATGGCATTGACTACGAAGCACCTGACGAAGAACCCTTCCCTGAATTTAAATCTTTCTTTGAGCTGTTTGAGAAAAATCTCGAGCTGCGTGAAAATCAACAGGTACATTTCGAACTGGGCAGAAGTATTGCAGGCCAGTGCGGCAGCCTCATCTCTAAGGTGCTCTATATAAAGGAGGGCATCGCCACAAACTTTGCAGTGATCGATGCCGGCATGACTGAACTGATACGCCCTGCACTCTACCAGGCCAGCCATAAAGTGGATGTTTTAACCAGCAGCAAGCCTGAAAAAACTTACGATGTTGTGGGCCCGATTTGTGAATCATCCGATACGTTTCAGCGTGGTATTCAGCTGCCAGAAATTAAACGCGGCGATTTTGTAGCCATTCGAAGTGCGGGTGCCTATGGCGAAGTAATGAGCAGCGGATTCAATCTCCGCGAACGCGTGAAGGCATATTACTCTGATGATCTGAATCAGTAAAGTG
>SLJB01000186.1 GCA_007135335.1 Balneolaceae bacterium | reverse complement strand
CGTCGACTATAACAGGATTTTCCGAAGGGCGTGTCTGCCGCGCGGCTGGAGAAATTAATGCAGAATAGGGTGGTGTTGCTTTGCCGTTGAGCATTGCACTTCCCGAAACCTTAATCAACAGCTAAGCATGTAGACGCTTGATGGGTTGCCATCTCGGACCGGGGTTCAACTCCCCGCACCTCCACCAATTATGAACCCAATTTGGATACTATTCCGGATTGGGTTTTTTATTTCAATACATTGTGGTAATACAGATCGGGATTTTGCATTCCGAAGCTGTGCTCCGGCCCCGCACCTCCACCAATAAATTAGCCCCGCAAAGTTTAATTACTTTGACGGGGCTTTTATTTAGAACAGAATGTGGTTTAGCGTTATGAACCATTCATGTCTATCCGATATTGACTCAAATACGTCTGCTTAAAAAATTAGTACAGGTTTAAAAAACAATTCACTATAATAATATCTATTACTCTATAGTCTTCTGCGTAAATAATAAAACCATTTTGTAATATGGGTTCCGATAAATCAGCATTCGTAAATTTCATTATATTTTGTGGCTAAGATTATATTCATGAGAATATTCTTTAACAATACATCCTTACAGCCTCCCCGGTATCCCCCTTTTAGATATGCATTTATTGTTGGCTTCATAGTAGTTGGAATTCTTCTGTTTACATTCAATGAAGATACATTTGCTCAAAATGATGCCAACGCCGTTTATGTGCGAGTAGTTGAGAGTGAAACCTATTTTATTCATTCATACACATCAGTGGGGACCCGCAACTTCACTCCGCCGGCAGGTGTTACCCAAATCGAATATCTGGTAGTTGGCGGAGGCGGCGGTGGTGGCGGCGGCAATGGTGATCGGGGTGGCGGTGGAGCCGGTGGATTTGTGGCCGGTGAACTTACACTAACTGAAACTGCCTTAGCTGTAACGGTGGGTGATGGTGGTGTGGGAGGTTTTGGTGTTACTATAGAAAACGCCATGGGTAAACCGGGTGAAAACTCTTCAATTGGCAACACAATTATTGCACGCGGTGGCGGCGGCGGGGGGGCTTTTATTAATGACGGTGTTGAAGTAGTGCCCGGCGGTGATGGAGGTTCCGGCGGCGGCGGTGGTGGTGGTGCTCTGCTCAAACCCGGCGGTGAATCAATTCAATCTGATGAACTCAATCCTGGAGCAATCCATAACATAGGGCGCAATGGTGGAGCGGGTGTTGGTGGTGGTTCTGGTTCCGGAAGAAATGCGGGCGGAGGAGGTGGCGGAGCGGCAGGTCCCGGTGGAGACAGTAGTTCTAATAGTAATGATGCCGGCTATGGCGGTGCCGGACAATCAAGCAGCATCATGGGATTTGCCGGTTTTTATGCGGGAGGCGGTGGAGGTGCCGGGTTCAATAATGGCGGCACTGGCGGGATTGGCGGCGGCGGAAATGGGGGCAGTGGTTCCTCCGGAAATGGTCAGCATGGCGAAGTAAATAGCGGTGGAGGGGGAGGAGCCGGCAGTACCAGCGGAAATGGCGGGTCTGGAATCGTTATTATTCGTTACAAAGCCTCTGAAATTACAAATTTTACATCTACAAGCATTACTGCAGATCAGTTCATTTTTGATGATGACCTCACATTCCCGGCAAATAAAATTCTAACACTTAATGGCCCAGCTTTGGTTACGGCTAATCTTGCCATTGGTGATAATGCGACACTCTCTTTTAATGAAAATCTGACTATTGAAGGAAGCTTGAATATCGGTTCGGGCGGTTCAATTCATTTGTTAAGCGGCACCATCGCGACGGTTGATACCGAAGGCTCAGTCTCATCATCAGGTACATTACGTGTTCATTCAGATGCACTTTTCTGTAATTTTGGAACCGGAAACCCATCACTTAGCCTATCCAGAGAGCTTAGAAGTGCAGAGGGTTGGAGAACTCTTTCAACCCCGGTGTCAGGAAGTTATTCTGATCTGCTTGATGGAATATGGACACAGGGTGCAGCCGGGGCATCTTACCCTGGCGGAAGCCCTAATGTATTTATCTGGCCGGATAATCAGGCTGATAATAACTCAGAAATATTGAGGCAGCAGTGGATACCTGTAACTGATTTAGGAGGTGCAATATCAGCGGGAAAGGGGATTCTTGTATATGTGTACGAAGGTGATGCCGATGGCGGAAACTCCGGCTGGCCGAAAGAACTTACGACTGCCGGCGTAGAACAAGGCGCGGTGAATATTTCACCTTTGAACACTACAGTTAACGGGTGGACACTGCTTGGTAATCCGTTTGCGTGTGCTATAAGTTATGTTCAGTTATTTAATCAGTCCGGTACCAACAACGTAACTCAATCTGTCTATGTTTGGGACCCGAATGACAATAGCGGCGAATATGATGATACCTTAAACCCAAGCGGAAGCTGGAAAACGTATAATGTATCCACAAATTCAGGGGATCTGACTAATGGCATCATGATGCCATTCCAGGCATTTTTTGTACAAAACAGCGCCTCAAACTCTTCTGTTGATTTTAATAAGAGCGTTCAATCATCGATTATTCGTGAATTTTTGGGTAAAGAAGCGGTTGACCGCAATTCACTCCGTTTGGAGCTGAACGGAGAGATGTTGCGCAGCAGTGCCTGGATTCATTTTTCAGAGGCGGGTAGTATTGAACAGAGCCCTGGAGATGCCTTTCAGTTACAGCCTTTATCAGAGCATTTCTCAATACTTGCTTCAGATAAATCCGGATCTCTGTTAGATATCGGTCACTATCCGGTTCCCGATCATGATTTCATACTTCCTTTAGCCATCGAAACAACTCGTCCCGGGGTCTACACCCTGACAGCAACCGATATTCTCTTTCCCGATTATCTTGACCTGTACTTTAATGATCGTAAGGAGGATGTAGTACTACCCATCGACGACTCATTCAGCTATAGATTTACACTGAATCCACTTAAAGAAAAACTGGTATCCGATTCATTTGACCCTGTTAAGAGAAGTAATTTGAAGCTCCAATCAGATCATGATTCGAGATTTTATCTTTCCTCTTCACCTTCTAATTTCTATTCCGATATACCCCGGGTTATTTCCTTAATGCAAAATTATCCGAATCCGTTTAACCCAAGTACAACTATCCGTTATGAGTTGCCGGAATACGGTTATGTACGCCTTTCTGTTTATGATATGATCGGACGAAGAATAGCAATTCTGGTAGAAGGACAGATGCAGGCAGGTTTGCACCAGGTAAACTTTGATGCGGGAAGCCTCTCAAGTGGTATTTATCTTTACAGGCTTGAAGCCGGTAGTTCCGTTCTTACTAAAAAGCTTTCGTTAATTAAATAGAGAAATTTACTCCTGAAGAGATGTTACTTCTACGAGAATCTCTAATGATATTGCGCCGGATTTTCAGGATAATCTGTGGATAAGTGAGTTTAGTAGTTTGCGAAGCAGTGCTTCGCGGTTTTCAGTAAGTAATATTTAAAGTGAAATCATTGTTAGTTCTG